>DASRQW010000183.1 GCA_035696245.1 Longimicrobiaceae bacterium
GTACAGGTCGAGGAAGAAGAGCGTGTGATAGGCCAGATACCAGAACTCCGGCTGCGCCGCGCGGTCGCCCCACAGGTCGTCCGGGCACGCGGCGATCGCGTTGTCCAGCATGTCGATGGCCGCGCCGTACTGCCGCCAGAACGTCGCCTTCCACGCCTCGTCCATCGCCGCTCCGTCCGAAGGTCGATTCGCTCGATGACAATCTGCCGTGACGTCTTCGCGCAAGAGAGCGCTCGCGGGATGGCTGGTCAAGGGCGGAACGGAACGGCGGCCCTCTCCCCGCTCGTCGCCTCGCTGCCCCTCTCCCAAAACTGCCTGGGAGAGGGGCGGGGTGTTGTGCGTGGTGGAGCTTCGGCGCGCAGCCCGAGCGTCGGCGGACACCGACAGGCCTACTCCGCGATATGAGCGGGCGCCGGTCCCGCAGGCCAGCGACGGCGCCTCAGACACAAAACAACCCTCCCCCAGGCAGTTTTGGGGGAGGGTCGCCGAGCCTAAGCGAGGCGGGGAGGGGGCCCGCCTTGCCCCCATCTCTCCACCTCTCCCGGCACGCGAACGACCTCGCCGTTGCGCTCCAGGTAGACGAGGTGGGCGACCGTCTCGCGGAAGGCGTGCAGCAGGTTCGCGGGAGGCAACGCGCCGAAGACGGCGAGAGCCACCTCGTACGCGGTGCGCGGCTGGTCGAGCGCGGCGAGCATCTGCGCGGCCCGCTCGTCGTGGTGCGCGAGGATGGAGTCGATGCGCGCCGCGAAGTCCGTGAACGGCTCGCCGTGCGAGGGGAGGACCAGGTCCACCGGCAGCTCGCGCAGGCGCCGTAGGGACGCGACGTAGTCCGACAGCGGGTCCGCCGCGTACATGTCCGCGCCGATGTTCGGCGAGATGCGCGGCAGCACGTGGTCGCCCGCGATCAGCAGCCGGCGCTCGGGATGGTAGACGATCACGTGGCCGGGCGAGTGCCCGGGCGTCAGGATCCACTCCCATCCCCCGCCGCCGGGCAGCTCCCCGCGCTCGCCGCGCAGGATCACGTCCGGCCGGAAGTCCTCGTACTGCCGGTGGATGAAGTCCGACGCGGCCACCAGCGCTGGCACTACGTCCGCCGGCACGCCGGAAGATGCGAACCCGTCGCGGGCGAGCGCCCGGTCCTCGGGCCAGCGGTCCACGAAGCGCCGCGCCAGCTCCTCCTCGCGCTCGTGGATGGCGACCTGCGCGCCGCTCCACCCGCGCACCGCGCCCGCCAGCCCGTAGTGGTCGATGTGCGCGTGCGTGAGCACCACGTACGCCAGGCTCTCGGGCGTGACGCCCAGGTGCCGCGCGCTCTCGCGCAGCGCGTCGCGGCCGCCGGGCGTGTCCATGCCCGTATCGACCAGCGTGTGGCCGTGCGGCCCGTCGATCACCCACGCCGCCACCTCGCGCGGCGGGAAGGGGAGCGGGACAGACAGACGGTGGACGCCGGGCGCGACCTCCACCGGCGCGGCGGTCTGGCTCACTTCGCCCCGTCGCTGAACTTCTCGCCGCTCTTCGCCCGCTCGACCAGCATCGTGGCGGGAGCGAAGCGCGGGCCGTACTTCTGCTCCAGCTTGCGAAGACGGTCGAGGACGTCCTGCGCGCCCACCTGGTCCACGTACCAGAACGGACCGCCGCGGAAGGGCGGGAAGCCGATGCCCAGCACCGCGCCTACGTCTCCGTCGCGGGCGCTGCGGAGGACGCCTTCCTCCAGCGTGCGGACAGCCTCGTTCACCATCGTCAGCGCCAGCCGGTCCTGGATCTCCTCCCGCGGCACGGACTTCCGCGCCGGGCTGCCGATCACGGCGTAGACGCTGTCGTCCGGCCCCGCCTTCTTGCCGTCCTCGAACTTGTAGAAGCCCTTACCGTTCTTCCGGCCCAGCCGCCCGTCCGCCACCATGCGGTCGACGACGCTGCTCGGCTTCATGCGGTCCGCGAACGCCTCGGACATGATCTTGCCGGCCTTCTGCGCCACGTCCAGCCCCACCTCGTCGTACAGGGTGATGGGGCCCACCGCGTATCCCCAGCCCGTCATCGCCTTGTCGATCTCCTCGATGGCGACACCTTCCTCCAGCAGCAGCGCCGCCTCGGCCATGTACGGCGACAGGATGCGGTTGGCGTAGAAGCCCGGCGCGTCGTTCACGATGATGGGCGTCTTGCCGATCTGCTTGCCGTACGCGTGGCTCGTTGCCGTCACCCAGTTCGCCGTGCGGTCGGTGACGATGATCTCCAGCAGGGGCATCTTCTCCACGGGCGAGAAGAAGTGCAGCCCGATCACGTTCTCCGGCCGCTCCGCCGCCTCGGCCAGCGTGGTGATGGGGATGGTGGACGTGTTGGAGCCCAGCACCGTGTCCGCGCCGATGACCTCCTCGATCTGATGGAGCACGTCGTGCTTCAGCTTCACGTCCTCGAACACCGCCTCCACGATCAGGTCGGCCGAGTGGAAGCCCGTGTACTGGTAGGTCGCCTCCACGCGGTCCTTGAGCGCCGTCTCCACGTACTTGGGCGACTTCTTCCGCTTGGCCCGCTTGGAGAGGATGTCGCGCGCCGTCCGCAGCCCCTTCGCCGCCGCCTCGGCTGTCACGTCCTTGAGGCGCACGGAGATGCCGGACTCGGCGGACGCGGCGGCGATGCCGGCGCCCATGAAGCCCGCGCCCACCACGGCGATGCGCTCCACCTTTTTCGGCTTGGTCCCCTCCGGCAGCGCGGGATCGTTCTTCGCCGCCGTGGTGACGAAGAAGAGGTGCACCAGGCTGCGTGCCTCGGGCGTCACCGCCAGTTCGCCGAACGCGCGCGCCTCCAGCTTGAGCGCTTCCGCGATGGGCTTGTCGATACCCTTCTCCACGACCTGGAGGATGCGGAGCGGGGCGGGATAGAGGCCCTTCGTCTTGCTCATCACCCCCTGCCGCGCCGCGCGGAAGATGATGGCGCGCATGCCCGGCAGGTTCTCCACCCACTGCGGCGAGCCCGTGCGGCGCCCCGCCTTCGGCTTCTTCGCGCCGGACGCGAGGTCGCGCGCCGCGCGCTTCGCCACGTCCAGCAGCACCGGCGCGGGCACCACCTCGTCCACGATGCCGGTGCTGCGGGCGCGGCGTCCGTCCAGCTGCTTGCCCGTGAGCATCATGTCCAGCGCCGCACGGATCCCGATGAGCCGCGGCAGCCGCTGTGTGCCGCCGGCGCCGGGGAGGATGCCGAGCTGCACCTCCGGCAGGCCCAGCTTCGTCTTGGGCGAGTCGGTGGCGATGCGGTAGGTGCACGCCAGCGCCACCTCTAGCCCGCCGCCCAGCGCCACGCCGTCGATGGCCGCCACCACGGGCAGCCGAAGCTCCTCCAGCCGGTTCAGCAGCGCCTGCCCGGCCGTGCTCACCGCCTCCGCGTCGGCCGCCGAGCCGAACTTCTCGAACTCCTCGATGTCCGCGCCCGCGATCCAGGTGCCGCGCTTCTCGGAGACGATGACCGCCGCGACGGCGCCGCCCTCCTCGCCCTCCAGCCGCGTGAGGATGTCGCCCATCACGTCCAGCAGCTCGGCGGAGATCACGTTCACCGGCTTGCCGGGCTGGTCCAGGCGGATGACGGCGATGCCGTCCTCCACGGTCATGGTGGCGGGCGCGGAGGTCTTCCTGTCCCGGGTTGCCGTGGCTGCCATCGGCTCGCTCCTGTGTGCGATTGAAGTGGTACGCGTCGCGAAACGTCCGCCGCTGTGCTGCCGTGCTGATGAATCTCTCGAACGACTGCGGTCGATGGGCGGCGGGGAGGAGGCCCCCTCCCCGACCTCGCTTAGGCTCGGTCGACCCTCCCCCAAAACTGCCTGGGAGAGGGTAGGGATCGTCGCGGCCAGCAGCTTCGTCGCTTCCGCTGGTTTGTCTCGTTTCGGGAGATGCGAAGCATAGCATCGTGCCCGATCGTCATCACATCAGCGGAGATGCTGAGGCTTCGGGTGATACGCGCTCCGACGCTCATCCCCGGAGCTTATCTCCCGATGCCGATCCGCGAACCCGCGAGTTCTCCGCGGATGCGCGGCTAGGAGACGCTGAGGCCGCCGTCGACGACGAGGACCTGGCCCGTGACGTAGCCCGCGGCGGGCGAGAGCAGGAAGACGGCGGCGCCCATCAGCTCGTCTTCGCCGCCGGTGCGGCGCAGCGGGATCGCGCGGTCCATCGCGGGGCCGGCGGCGTCGAGCACGGCCTCCGTCATCTTCGTGCGGAAGAAGCCCGGCGCCAGGGCGTTCACGCGGATGCCGTGGCGAGCCCACTTCACCGCCAGGTCGCGCGTCATCGCGATCACCGCGCCCTTGGACGCGCTGTAGCCCAGCGCGTCCATCACCTCCGGCGGCGTGCCCTGCAACCCCGCGATGGAGGCGACGTTGAGGATCGCGCCCGGCGCCCCGCGCGCGATCAGCCGCCGCCCCACCTCGCGCGAGCAGAGGAAGGTGCCGGTGGAGTTCACGTCCATCACCTTCCGCCACGCATCCAGCGTCATCTCCGCCGCGGGAGCGCCCCACGCCGTGCCCGCGTTGTTCACGAGCAGGTCCACGGGTCCCAGTGCCGCTTCCACCTCATCGAAAGCACGCCGCACGTCCTCTTCCGACGAGACGTCGAGGCGAAGCGCGAGCGTCCGCGCACCGTCCTCCGCAAGTTCCGCGGCTACGGCCTCGCACGCCTCGCGCTTCCGCGACGCGAGCGCCACGGAGGCGCCCGCCTGCGCCAGCCCGCGCGCGATCTGCTCGCCCAGGCCGCGTCCGCCGCCGGTGACCAGCGCCACCCGCCCGGACAGGTCGAACAGCTGCGTCAGCGTGCGCATCCGGCGGTAGATTTCGGAGGGCTGTGGGGGCCGCGCGGGTTGCGTCCGGGGCGGCGGAACGGGATAATCTAGCGGCCCGCATCGCCCTGGCAATCGCCGACTTAACTGAGCGCCGCTCAGTGTTCCCGTACCCTTTCCGAGCCCCTCATGGACTACCGCATCCCCGCCGAGGTCGCCGAGCTGCGCGACCGCGCCCGCGCCATCGTGGACGACGTGCTCATCCCCGCCGAGCCCGAGGTCCTGCGCACCGGCATCGTGCCGGAACACGGCGTCCGCGCGCTCAAGGAAGCGGGGATGTACGGCATCACCATCCCGGTGGAGTACGGCGGCCTCGGCCACCACACGCTCGCCCAGGTGCTGGTGCACGAGGAGCTTGCCCGTGCACACCACGGCTTCCTGCACGCGCTGGCGCTCTCCAACGGCATCGGCGCGTCCACGCTGCTCCAGACGGGGAGCGACGAGCAGAAGCGGAAGTACATGCCGGCCATCGCCCGCGGCGACATCACCACCGCGTTCGCGCTCACCGAGCCGGAGGCGGGCTCCGACGCCGGCCGCATCTCCACCACCGCCGTGCGCGAGGGCGGCGAGTGGGTCATCGACGGAACCAAGCACTACATCACCAACGGCGCCGGTGCGGAGCTGGTCACGGTGCTCGCCGTCACCGACGCGGCGAAGGGCACGCGCGGCGGCGTCACCGCGTTCCTGGTGGACCGCCGCGAGCACCCCGGCGTGGTGGTGGAAGAGGTGCAGAAGACGATGGGCACCGCGCCGTACGTGCAGGCGCGGCTCCGCTTCGACGGCGTGCGCGTGCCGGCGGAGAACGTGCTGGGCGGAGAGGGCGCGGGCTTCCGCCTGGCGATGGCGGCGCTGGACCACGGACGCATCGCGGTGGCCGCAGGCGCGCTTGGGCCCATGGCGCGGCTGATCGGCGCGATGGCGGCGCGGGCGCGGAGCCGCGAGCAGTTCGGCGGGCCCATCTCCCAGTTCCAGGCCGTCCAGTGGATGATCGCCGACTCCGAGACCGACCGCTACGCCGCCCGGCAGATGACGTACAACGCCGCCTGGCGCCTGGACCAGGGCGAGCGCGTGACCCGCGAGGCCGCCATGGCGAAGCTCTTCGCCACGGAAGCCGTGGGCCGCGTGGCCGACCGCGCCGTGCAGCTCTTCGGCGGCCAGGGCGTGATGGAGGAAGGCCCCGTCCAGCACCTCTACCGCGACGTCCGCGTGATGCGCATCTACGAAGGCACCAGCGAGATCCAACGCCTCGTCATCGCCCGCGAGGCGCTGAAGGGGTGAAGCAGGCTGTGAAGACTCATCCCGACCGCTCGCCGGTGGTATGAATCCACCGGCTATGGACTGCGGTCGTCCTTGCGGACGAGGCCCCGCACGTGCTCGAGCGGCCTAGCGTCTCGAGAAATCCGACGCGAGAGCGCTGGTTCGGCCTCAACGCGCTGAACCACTCGGACGCGTGACAGCCCCGTCCGAAGGACGACCGCCGTTCCCAGCCGGGCGTTTCATACGTTCCGGGAAGTAGCGATCGAGCTTCCAAGCGTGATGCAGTCCATAGCGGGCCGCGCCTCCACAGCCGTGCATCTACAGCTTCCAGATCTTGTCGGCGTATTCCTTCACGGACCGGTCGCTGCTGAACCAGCCGCAGCGGGCGACGTTCAGGATGGCCATGCGCGTCCACGCCTGCGGGTCGCGGTACGCAGCGTCCACCCGCGCCTGGGCCTCCACGTACGCGTCGAAGTCGGCGAGCACCATGAACGGGTCGTGGTGCAGCAGGTCCTCCACCAGGCGGCGGAAGCGGCCCGGCTCGTCTGGCGAGAGGGCGCCGCTGAGCACGTGGTCCAGCACGCGGCGCAGGCGGGGGCTGCCCTCGTACACGGCGCGGGGGAAGTAGCCCTCGGCCTTGCGCTGCTCCACCTCGTGCGCCTCCAGGCCGAAGATGAAGATGTTGTCCGCGCCCACCGCCTCGGCGATCTCCACGTTCGCGCCGTCGAGCGTGCCGATGGTGAGGGCGCCGTTCAGCGCGAACTTCATGTTGCCGGTGCCCGACGCCTCGAACCCGGCTGTGGAGATCTGCTCGGACAGGTCGCTGCCGGGGAAGATCTTCTCCGCCATCGACACGCGGTAGTCCGGCAGGAAGGCCACGCGCAGCAGCTCCGCCGCGGCCGGGTCGGCGTTGACCTGGCGGGCGATGGCGGCGATCAGCTCGATGATGGTCTTCGCCGTCCAGTACGTGGGCGCCGCCTTGCCGCCGAACAGCACCGTCCGCGGCACCGCGCTCGCCGAGGCCCCGTCGCGGATGTCGAGGTACGCGTCGACCACGCGCAGGGCGTTGAGCAGCTGGCGCTTGTACTCGTGCATGCGCTTGACGTGCACGTCCACCAGCGCGTCCGGATCTACCGTGACGCCGGCGACGTCCTTCACCAGCCGCGCCAGGCGCCTTTTGTTGTGCGCCTTCACCGCGCGCCAGCGCTCGCCGAACGCGGAGTCGTCGGCCAGCTTCTCCAGGCGCGACAGCTCGGGGAGGTCCACGATCCACCCGTCGCCGATCCGCTCCGTGACGAGCGAGGTCAGCTCCGGGTTGGCCTTCACGATCCAGCGGCGCTGCGTGATGCCGTTGGTGACGGAGATGAACCGCTCCGGGTACAGCTCCGCGAAGTCGCGGAAGATGCTCTCCTTGAGGATCTGCGTGTGCAGCGCGGCCACGCCGTTCACCGTGTGGCTGCCCACGATGGCCAGGTGCGCCATCCGCACCTGCCCGCCGGAGATGATGGCCATCCGTTCCTCGCGGGCCGAGTCGCCGGGGAACTTGTCGCGCACACGGTCGCGGAAACGGCGGTCGATCTCGCGCACCAGGTCCAGGTGGCGAGGGAGCAGGCGGCCGAAGAGATCCACCGACCACGTCTCCAGCGCCTCGGGCAGGACCGTGTGGTTGGTGTACGCGAAGGTGTTGCGCGCCAGGTCGAACGCGTCGTTCCACTCCATCCCGTTCTCGTCCATCAGCAGCCGCATCAGCTCGGGGATGGCCACGGCGGGGTGGGTGTCGTTGAGCTGGACCTGCACCTTGCTGGTGAAGTCGGCGAAGCTCTTCCGCTCGGTCTTGTAGCGGCGGATGATGTCCTGCAAGGTGGCCGAGACGAAGAAGAACTGCTGCTTGAGCCGCAGCTCCTTGCCGCTGCCCGTGTCGTCGGGTGGGTACAGGACCTTGGAGATGGTCTCGGTGTGCGTCTTCGCCTCGACCGCGGCGATGTAGTTGCCGCGGATGAAGCCTTCCAGGTCGAACTCCTGCGTAGCCTTGGCCGCCCACAGCCGCAGCGTGTTGACGGTGTGGTTGCAGTAGCCCGGCACCGGCGTGTCGTACGCCATCGCCAGCACGTCGTTGGTGTCCACCCAGCGGAAGCGCGCCTTGCCGTCCTCGCCCAGCGTGGTCTCCACGCGGCCGTAGAACTTCACGGGGTAGGTGCGGTCCGGCCGGGCGATCTCCCACGGGTTGTCGTCCTGCAGCCAGTTGTCCGCCACCTCCACCTGGCGTCCGGCGGCGTCCACCTTCTGCCGGAAGATGCCGTGCTCGTAGCGAATCCCGTAGCCGTAGCCCGGCAGCTCCAGGGTGGCCATCGAGTCCAGGTAGCACGCGGCCAGCCGTCCCAGGCCGCCGTTGCCCAATCCGGCGTCCGGCTCCAGCTCCTCCACCTCCTCCATCCGGTACGCCAGCTCCTCCAGGGCCTCGGCGGTGGCGCCCTCCATGCCCAGGTTGATGAGCGCGTTGCCCAGCGTGCGCCCCATCAGGAACTCGAGCGAGAGGTAGTAGACGCGCTTCACGTCGTCGCGGTCGTAGCCCGCCTGCGTGGCGGCCCAGCGCTCGGCCAGGCGGTCGCGGATGGTCCACGCGGTGCTCATGTACACGTCGCGCGGCGTGGCGCTGGAGCGGTCGCGGGCCAGCGTGTACGTCACGTGGTCCGAGATGGCGCGCTTGAGCGCGTCTACCCGCGTGGTCCTGCGGCCCGTGTCGGGGTGGTTTCGCTGCAGCAGCATGGCATCGGTGCGGAAAGCCCCCTCGCGCGAGTGCGCGGGAGAGCCGGAATCGGGATCCTCGGCGGTGGCCGGAGAGGGGATGCCTTCTTCTACCGTGGCCCCGGCTGCGTCGTTCCCCCCGGCCGCATCATCCATCGCCGTCTCCCGTGGTGGTGTGCGTGCGCTGCCCGCGGCGCCAGGGCAGGGCGATGAGGAAGCGCGAGCCTTCCGCGCGGTCGAAGTCGGCCCACGCGCGGCCACCCAGCGCCTCCACCGTCTCGCGAACGATGCTGAGGCCCAGCCCCGTGCCCTCCACGCCGGTGACCGTCTCGCCGTGCGCGCGGTAGAAGCGCGTGAAGAGCTGCTCGCGCGCGTCTTCCGGCACGCCCAGCCCGTTGTCGGCCACCTCGATCACCAGCTCGCAGGCGCCCTCGGGCGTCTCGTCGGTGATGCGGCCGCCCACCGCGACCCAGCGCGCGGCCTTGGCGGGGTCGGAGTACTTGATGGCGTTGGAGACGTAGTTGGAGAGGCTCAGCTCCAGCGCCGCCGCGTTCACCTCCACGTCCGGCAGGTCCGGCGAGATGCGCATCTCCACGCCGCGCGTCTGCGACATCTCGCGCAGCTGGCGGCAGACCTCGCCGGCCACCTGCGGGAGCAGCACGTTGCGCTGCTGGCGCGCGTCGCTGGCGGTGCGCGACAGCTCGATCAGGTTCTCCAGCACGCCCTGCATGGCGTGCGCGTTGCTCTCCACGATCCCGGCGAACCGGGCGCGCTGGGCCGGGTCGGCCACGATCTCGGCGTCGGCCAGCAATTGCGCGGCACCCAGGATGGAGCCGATGTGGTTCTTGAGCTCGTGCGAGACCATGCGGTTGAAGCCGCGCAGCCGCTCCTCGCGCTCGCGCACCTTCTCGGCGGCCAGCGACAGGTAGTGCGTGGTGGTGACCTGCTCGATGACGGAGACGGCGCGGAAGAGCCGCTGCGCGCAGGCCAGCAGCTCGCTGCGGGTGCACGGCTCGTCGATGGTGTCCACGATGCGCACCAGGAAGGCGAAGAGGATGCCCCCCAGGATCTCGTACTCCTTCAGGATCTGGTGCGCGTCGAAGCCCTGCGCGTACCGCAGCTGCCCCAGCTCGATGGCCTTGCCGGTCACCGGCGCGTCGGCGGTGATCTCGTCGGCCGGGTCCTCCATGTAGTCCGCGATCTTGTCCATCAGGATCGGGACGTGGTCCAGCAGCTCGTTAGTGGGGAAGACGAGGTTGGGGTCCAGGTCCACCCGTGCGGAGATGCGGTCCAGCCACCGGCGCGTCAGGTCCTCGCGCGCGTCGCGCATGGCGGTGGCGAGGGCGCTGGCGAGCTTGCAGTTGATGGATGTGTCCATGGGTCCGCGAAGGCGTGTAGGCGGGGCGCGCGGCCCCGTCCCTGCCCGGCGCGCGCACCGGCGGCGCACGGGAACGGCCAACCCGGGAGCACGATGCGGGCCATGTCGCCGCGCTCCGCCGGCGGGCGCAGGCGGGTCCGCCCGGCGGAATGTCCGCCACCTGTCCCGTACGGTCTTCCCGAGACGAACCCATCCGAGGGACGGCCGAGGATGGCATGCCCGCGCCTCGCATCCGCCGAACCCGTTGCCGGGGCGCACGAACGCCGTAGGTTGACGGGCATCGCCGCCCCGCATCTCCCGAACTCCCGTACCGCGATTGGCCAGATGACGATGATGCGCCCGATGCTCGTCTCCCTGCTCGCGCTCGTTGCGGGATGCGTGAGCGTGCAGGCTCGGCCCAACGCTTCTCCGGCGAGGATGGAGGGGCTGGAGGCGGAGGTGCGGACCGCGATCCGCGCGGCGGGCGGGGACACGGCGGAGGTCTCGGTCGCGCTGCTGGACCTGGCGACCGGCGACACGCTCATGGTGGATGCGCACCGGCCTATGCACGCGGCGAGCACCATGAAGGTGCCGGTGATGATGCAGCTCTTCCGGATGGCGGACGCACGCGCGCTGGCGATGGACGACTCCGTTCCCGTCCGCAACGCGTTCCGCAGCATCGCGGACGGCGGCACCTACACGCTCTCGCCCGCGGACGACGGCGACAGCACGCTCTACCTGCGCGTGGGCGGCAAGGCGACGGTGCGCGAGCTGACGGAGCTGATGATCACGCGGTCCAGCAACCTCGCGACGAACCTGCTGATCGAGCTCGCGGGGCCGGAGCGAATCGCCCGGACGCTGGCGGAGGCGGACGCGGGAGAGCTGAAGGTGCTGCGCGGGGTGGAGGACAACGCGGCCTTCCGCGCGGGCCTCAACAACAGCGCCACCGCTTATGGGCTGATGCGCGCGCTGGAAGCGATCGCGCGGGGCCGCGCGGGATCACCCGCCGCGACGCGGGCGATGCTGGAGATTCTGGAGAGGCAGCACTTCCGCGAGATGATCCCGGCGGGCCTGCCGCCCGGAGTGCGGGTGGCGAACAAGACCGGCAACATCACGCGCATCGAGCACGACGCGGCGATCGTCTTTCCGCCCGGCCGCGCACCGTACGTGCTGGTCGTGCTCACCCGCGGCTTCGACAACCCGGCGGAGGCGCACGCAGTGGGACGCGAGGTTTCGCGTCTGGTGTACGCGGCGGTGGGGGGGGGAGGGAGATAGGCGTCAGCGATGATGGCGATGCGGAACGCGGAACGCCGAGCATCTTCCGATCGACGAGACATCGCGAGCCTCGGGCTTCGTTCGCGCGACGAAGCGTCGCCGGGCGTATAAAACACCCGGCTGAGAACTGCGGTCGTCCTTCGGACGAGATGCCTTCGTTGTTGAAGCGCCGTGCTCGATCCGAGCGTCGAGAGCGGAAAGCGCGGTCGATTCGGGCGGTCGCGCAGCTCGTGGCGCCTATTCCAACCCGCAGTGACCAACTCACTCGCCGGCGGTGACTTGCTCGATACGCTCGTCTTCGCGGACGCGGGCGCGGCCGCTGTTCATCGACCGTCGCTCCTCCGTCTGCCCGTCTGCGCGACGGATGCGGAGGAGGACGTGGCCGGCGCGGGTGAGCGCGGGGTTCCAGGTGGCGGTGCGCCCTTCGTCGGAGAGGCGCGCGGGCAACGGCTCGGGCATGGCGGCTCCGGTACGGGCGGTGCGCTGGACGGACGGAGGCGGCAAGGTATATTCCGTGCGGAGTGCGCACCACCGCACGCGCGGCGCGGCGCCCGAAAACGACCCGAGAGGAAGAGACCCTCATGGCGGACATACAGTGCACGCGCTGCGGCGAGACCAAGCCGCAGCTCCCCTTCGCGCCGTTCAACAACGACCTGGGCAAGCGCATCCACGCGGAGATCTGCACGGAATGCTGGGCCCAGTGGCTCAAGCAGCAGACCATGCTCATCAACCACTACGGCCTGAACGTCCGCGAGCCCGACGCCCGCAAGTTCCTGTTCGAGAACACGGAGAAGTTCCTGTTCAAGACCGGCGAGACGGAAGTCGTGGACACCAGCAAGCAGGGCACCATCTCCTGGTGACACAACGCTTTCGCCTCGGTCGATGACGGGCGGAGGAAGACGATGGATGCGCGGGGCGCTGCCGAGAGGCGGTGCCCCGCGTCGCATTTCCGGCTTGCGTCGGTGGATGCGCGGCATCGGCAGGCCGCGGGCGAGGCGCGAAGGATGCAGCAGGCCGCGCATCTGCGGAGGTGCGGCGGCGGTTCGATTTGTCGGCTGCCGTGCATCTCCCGAACACGTGCAGCTGCGGATGGATGCACGGCCGTGCATCTCCCGATTGACGTTGCCGGCCGATCAGCGGCCGGACATCAACCGAAAACCTTGCGAGGCGGACACATGCACGGGGAAAAGACGCTGCGGGAAACGCTGGCGAAGGCGCTGGGGTGGGGCGAGGCGCACGCGGACTACGACAAGGCGGTGGCCGGGCTCGCGGCGGACAAGCGCGGCGTGCGGCCGGACGGCGTGCCGCACTCGCCGTGGGAGATCGTGGAGCACATCCGCCTGACGCAGCGCGACATCCTGGAGTTCTGCCGCGACGCGAGCTACCGCGAGCGCGATTGGCCTGCGGACTACTGGCCTCCCACGCCCGCCCCGCCCAGCGACGACGCGTGGGACGAGAGCATCCGCGCGTTCCAGGCCGACCGCGAGGCGATGAAGCAGCTCGCCGCGGACCCGGAGATCGACCTGTTCGCCGCGATCCCGCACGGCAGCGGGCAGACGTACCTCCGCGAGCTGATCCTCGTGACCGACCACACCGCGTATCACGTCGGCCAGCTCGTCACCGTACGCCAGGCCCTCGGCGCGTGGGAGGGATGAGAATGATTGCTGACGACGAGGGCCGAGTGGGCCTGCCGTCGGACAGCCGCCCTTGAGCGCTTCGGATCTCTCTTCCATTAGCGCCTTCGGGCAGCCACACGTCGTCCCTGGAAGGACTCATCTTCGGGGAGCCCAGCTCAGTTCCGCAGCCTGAATGAGCTTCTTTTAAGCGCAGGGGGCCGGACGAGCGAGGTCAGGGCCCCTACCGGTCCAACCCCGCCGCGCTCCCCACCATTCCGCCCGTCCGCCCGGTGAGCCATGCGACCGCGGCCTCCTGCATGATCGCCTCGCCGCCCCAGGCTGCGAGGAGGTTCGCGGCGGTAGGGATCTCGCCCGCAAGGCGCGGGTGGCTGAAGAGGACGACGGTGGCGTCCGGGTGCTCCGCCGTGATCTCGCGAACCCGTTGCTGGGCGGCGGCGGAGATGCCGGGGCGGCCCTTCCAGGCGCGGATGTCGGAGTAGAGCACCACCAGCGGGGTCCCATTCTCCGAAAGCTCCACGCCCGCCGCCTCCAGCGCCTGCGGGAAGGTGACGCGCGGGTACGGCGCCCACGGACCGCCGGTGTCGTCCTCGATCTCGATCAGCCGCACGGGGCCGGACGGCAGCTCGGGCGTGCCGCGCATCACGCGCAGGGTCCGGACGGCGGTCGCCAGGGCCCAGCGGCGGTCGTCGTCCGTGCCCCAAGCCGCGCCGGTATCGCCTGCAACGCGGTCGGCCGCGGCGGCGATGCGGGCCAGCGCCTGCTCCACCCGTGCGCGCGGCAGCCGCCCGTCCTCGATGGCGGCCTCTACCTCCGCGATCACGGCGCCTTCGTCCTTCGGGTATAGCAGTACGTCGCAGCCCGCAGCGAGCGCGAGGACGCCGGCCTTGGCCTCGGTCACGTCCTCCGTCAGCCCGTCCATGATGAGGGCGTCGGTGACCACCAGCCCGTCGAAGCCCATCTCGCCGCGCAGCAGGTCGTGCAGGATGGGCGGCGACAGCGTGGCCGGGCGGCACTCCGCGTCCAGCGCGGGATAGCAGACGTGCGCCGTCATCATCGCATCCACCCCCGCCGCCACCGATGCGCGGAACGGGTGCAGGTCCGTCTCCAGCTCCTCGCGCGACGCGTCCACCCGCGGCCGCTCGATGTGCGAGTCGCCCACGGTGCGACCGTGCCCGGGGAAGTGCTTCGTGCAGCTCAGGGCGCCCCCGCGCGTGCAGCCGCGGACCCAGGCGCTCACCTGCTCCGCCACCGTGCCCGGCCGCGTCCCGAACGCCCGCGTGCCGATGATGGGGTTCTCCGGCTCCAGGTCCACGTCCGCCACCGGCGCGTAGATCCAGTTCACGCCCAGCGCCCTCGCCTCGCGCGCGGTCAGCTCGCCGGCGCGCTCCGTGGTCTCCAGGTCGCGTAGGAAGCCGAGCGCCGCGGCGGGCGGCAGCGGCGTGGTACCGCGGAACTGCTGGCCCGCGCCCCGCTCCAGGTCGCTCGCCACGAGCAGCGGGTGGCGCGAGCGGCGGTGCAGGTCGGCGGTCAGCTCGCGGACGCGCTCCGCCTCGCCGCCGAAGAGGATGAAGCCGCCCACCCCCAGCTCCAGCCCGCGCTCGATCACCTCGCGGAACCCTTCCCACCCCGTCTCCGCGTTCCAGCGGATGGCGGGCAACAGCAGCCGTGCGACGTTCAAAACGGACTCCGATCAGC
This sequence comes from Longimicrobiaceae bacterium, assembly GCA_035696245.1. NCBI lineage: Bacteria > Pseudomonadati > Gemmatimonadota > Longimicrobiia > Longimicrobiales > Longimicrobiaceae > Longimicrobiaceae bacterium. The sequence goes on from DASRQW010000183.1 coordinate 14,785, forward strand.
TCGGTTCATGTCTTCGGTAGATGTGCAACGGACTCGCACCCCGCTCCACGACAGGCATTCGGCAGATGCGATGCCGCGCATCTCCCGTCTCGCGATATGCGTTCAGCAGATGCGAGGCCGTGCATCTCCAGACTTCGTCGCGCGATGCCTGGCGGTTGAAACCGCGGCAACAGAAGCGCAAAGTCCGCCTTCGCGGACTAACCCCGCCCCGCGGCATCCTTCGGATCCAACTCGGCCGCCGCGCTTCCGTGACGGGAGCAGCGCGGCAGCGGCATCGTCGCGATCCGAGCAGCGCGGCAGCGGCATCGCCCTGGCGGCTAAAGCCGCGGGCTACGACGGCGCGAAGCCCGCCTGCGCGGGCTGCTGCCGCGGCATCCCCGCGGCGCCATCCACCGCGCCATCTGAAACGCCCCACGACCGCGCCACAGCGTCGGGACCGCCTCCTCCGCAGCGCGCAGCGCGAGTCCGCCGGACGCTCAGCAGAGAGGAGTCCGTTCGCAGAGCGCGGAGCACCCAGCATGCTCCACCGCCGTTCCTTCCCCCGCTTGCGGGGGAGGGCAGGCGAGTTTTACGAGCCGGGTGAGGGCCCCCCCTACCGCCGCACCGGCGCCTGCGGCACGCCCTCGAACGGGTCGGGCAGCAGGAAAGTGGACACGCCGACGCCACGAAGGACGAAGCCGTCGCGCGCCTCGCCCACCACCAGGCTGCGCACGGGAGAGGCCGCGCCTGCGTCCGTGCGCGCCTGTAGCTGGCCGAGGCGCTCCAGCGGCGCCTCGGCGAACGAGGCACGGACCACGTCGTACGTCTGCACCGCGCCGCGGCGCTCGGCGGTGCGCTCCTGGAGGAAGACGAAGCGGTCGCTGAACGGCACGGGCCGCGGCGCCGTACCGGGCCCCAGGACACGCGTGGCGCCCGTCCGCAGGTTGCGGATGCGCACCTGGTGCTCGGCCTCGTAGACCACTGCGTCGCCGTGCGTGTCGAAGAACGCGGGGATCACGCCGCCCACCGCCTCCACCTCCTGCGCCAGCGGCACCAGGCGCTTGCCCTGCACCTCCACCCACAGCGCCCCCACGTCCACGTGCGCCAGTGTGTCGCGGCGCACCGGGTGGAAGACGATCTTGGGCGTGCTGTCCGAGCCCGCCGTGCGGAAGTCGCCCGTGCGGTCCGCCACCAGCGGCGCGCCGCGGGCCTCCAGCAGCGCCAGGAGCTGGCGCGCGACCACCTTCACCTGCGGGTCTTCCTCCTGCTTCAGAAGGGCGCGGACGAGCGGTGCGTCCTCCACGTCCAGACCTTGCAGCACGTTCAGCCGCACCTCGGGCGCGCGGTCCAGGATGGCGCCGCGCACCGCCACCGCCGCGGCGGCGGACTCCGGCGCCAGGCGCTCCAGGCCAACCACCGCGGCTGAGCGGACCACAGCGGAGCCCGCGTTCAGCACCACGCGCCGCAGCACGGGCACCGCCGCGGGCGCGCGCCGGTCCGCCAGCAGGATCGCCGCGTTGGCGCGCACCGCGTCCTTGGCGCGCGAGTCGTCCAGCAGCGACACGAGCACCGCGTCCAGCTCCGGCCCCAGCGACTCCAGCTGCGAGCGGTCGCGGTAGAAGCGCGCGTCGGGCGCGTCGGTGTTCAGCACGCGCGTGACCTGCGTCTCCAGCCGCGAAGGCGCGGGCCCGCGGCCGTGGCGCGGAGGCCCGCACGCGGCCAGCCACGCCGCCGCCACGGGCAGCAGGGCGAGCGGCGCCAGGAACGCGCGGGCATCGTTGCGCAGGTGCATCGCGAAAGCTCCGCGGCGGGAGATCAGGCGCCCCTTCGGGAGGCGCCGGGAGTGAAGGAGCCCAGCACGCGCGGCCCCGCCGCGCCGGTGGCGGCAGGCACGTTGGCGGGAATGCCGCGAAGGTGGGCCCAGGCGAGCAGGGCGAAGGCCACGGCCTCCTTCGCCTCCGGATCGACGCCCAGCGCGCCGCCGTCCACCACCGGCAGCGGCGCCAGCAGCTCGCGGATGCGGCCCACCAGCGTGGGGTTGCGCGCGCCGCCGCCGGTGAGCACCACCTCGTCCAGCCCGCGGGGGATCACCCAGCGCCTGTACGCGCCGGCGATGGTGCGCGCGGTGAGCTCGGTGAGCGTGGCGACGAGGTCCAGCCAGTCGCCGTCCCCCTCCGGCTCCGTCGCCTCGGCAAGGCGGACCACGAACGGCCGGCCGAACTCCTCGCGTCCGGTCGATTTCGGCGGCTCGGCGGCGAAGTACGGGTGGCGCAGGAGGTCCGCCAGAAGCGCCTCGTCCACCCTGCCGCGGGCGGCCAGGCGCCCGTCGCGGTCGAAGGTCGAGCGGCCCCCCGTGGCGATCTCCACCGCGGCGTCGATCAGCGCGTTGCCGGGCCCGGTGTCGAATGCGAAGACGTCCTCGCCCGAGCCCTTCGGCGGCACGCGGGTGACGTTGCCGATGCCGCCGATGTTCTGGAGGGCGCGGGCGCGGTCCGGCAGCGAGAAGAGCAGCGCATCCACCCACGGCACCAGCGGCGCCCCCTGCCCTCCCGCAGCCACGTCGCGCGTGCGGAAGTCGCTCACCACCGCGATCCCCGTCCGCTCCGCGATGGTCGCCGCGTCGCCGATCTGGAGCGTCGCGCCGCGCCGCCCGTCGGACGGCGGACGGTGCCACACGGTCTGCCCGTGCGAGCCGACCGCATCCACCGACTCCGGAGGTACGCCCGCCTCCGCGCAGACGCGGAGGACGGCTTCGGCGAACCACTCGCCCAGGTCCGCGTGCAGGCCGCACGTCGCTTCCGCGGTGCCCGCCAGGATAGCGCGGTGGATGGCCTCGCGGCGGTCCTCCGCGTACGGCGCGGTGAGGGAGTGCACGACCCGCATCTCCACGTCGTCCGTGCCCGTGCCGCCCACCTCCACCAGCGCGGCGTCCACCCCGTCCAGCGAGGTGCCGGACATGAGGCCCACGATCAGCACGCGGCTCGCCCCGAGCGGCCGGCGGCGCGCACCGCCTCCAGCGCCGCCCCGTCGCCGCGCGCCACGTCCACCAGCAGGCGGAAGGTCGTGCGCACAGAGCCGTCCGCGTCCACCGCGCGCCAGTCCCACACCTCCAGCCCGCGGCGCTGCACCTGCGCGAAGAGGCGGTTCCGCAGCTGCGCGAACACATGTACCATCGCCTCCGCATCCCTCCGCCCGTCCCACTCCGGCGCCGCGGCAGACGCGTTCGGCGCGGCCACCTCGCCAGACTTCAGGCCGACCAGCGCGTCCAGGTTCGCCTGCTCGCGCACGGCCGCCTCCGTGACCACGCGGAGCACCTCCGGGCTGTCCGCCGGCGCGTCGTCCACCGCAACGCGAAGGGCGCGCGGGGCGATCTCCAGTCGCACGAGCAGGTCTTCCCACTCCGCGATGTCGGCCGGGCGCTCGGGGACCGCCTCCACCACGGCGTCAGGCATCTCGCCCGCCCGCGTGCTTGAGGATCGCGCCCAGCTGGCCGCCGCAGCGGGCGAGCAGGGCCGTGGCCCGGTCGCGGTCGGTGTCCGTCCAGTGCATCACCATCGCCGTCTTCACCTTCCCCCCGGCACGCTCCAGCAGGGCAGCCGCGTCGTCGCGCTCCAGGTCGAGCATCTCCATCAAGATGCGCTCGCTGCGGTCCTGGAGCTTCTGGTTGGTGACCCGCAGGTCCACCATCAGGTTCCCGAACACCTTGCCCAGGCGGATCATTGCGCCCGTGGAGATGGTGTTCAGCACCAGCTTCGTCGCCGTCCCCGCCTTCATGCGCGTCGACCCCGTGACGACTTCCGGTCCCACCAGCGGGGCGACCACCACGTCGTAGACCTCCAGCATCCAGTCCGCCGGCGGCGTGCAGAGCAGAAAGCCCGTGCGCGCGCCGCGCTGCTTGGCCCGCGTGAGGGCGCCGTGCACGTACGGCGTGGTGCCGCTTGCCGCGATGCCGAACACGAAGTCGTCCGGCCCCACCTCGCGCTCGTCCATGGCGGCCGCGCCGGCCTCCGGGTGGTCTTCGGCGCCCTCCATCGCGCTGGTGAGCGCCTTGGGGCCGCCTGCGATCAAGCCCTGCACCATGCGCGGGTCCGTGCCGTATGTGGGCGGCATCTCCGACGCGTCCAGCACGCCCAGGCGGCCGGACGTGCCCGCGCCCACGTACAGCAGGCGCCCGCCCGCGCGGAACGCCGCCTCCGCCAGCTCCACTGCCCGCGCGATGGGCTCCAGCTGCGTGGCGACGGCGGGCGCGACGTGCTGGTCCTCGGCGTTGATGATCCGCACGATCTCCAGCGCGGGCAGCCGGTCTATGCCCGCCGTGGCGGGGTTTCGCTGCTCCGTGAGCCGGGAGTCCAGGATCGGTCGCTCGGTCATCACTCGCCAGTGGGTGTGCACCGGCGCCGGCGGGTTTCCGCGGGCGCGGCGGCGGGGTCGCGCTCCCGCCGTGCAGCGTGCAACGTGGGCCGTGAGCCGCGCAGATGCAAGAGCCCCGCCCGCCCCGATTCCCAGCAGCCGCGCCGCCCTCCGCGTGAACGGTTGGTCGGAGGCGGATCGTCGCACGCGCCGGCGATGGCGGGCGCGGAGATTGCCGCGCGCCGCACGCGACGTACTTTGCTGCAGATGCACGGCGACGCGCACTGGATGCACGGCGGCGCGACACACGGGATTCACGGCTCGCATTCCGGTAGCCGAATCGCACTCGACGCATTCCGGTAGATGCGACGCAGTTGATGAGTTCCGGTAGATGCGCTCGGTCGATGCACGGCCGCGAACCCCGCATCTCCCGCGCATCCGCATCGCCACCCTGAGCATCACCGCCGATGCGCGGCGGACGGCCTCCATCTCCCAACCCACACCCGAGCAGATGATGCAACATCTTCGCTTCATCTCCGCCGCTTCCGTCATCCTCCTCGCTGCCGGAAGCACGGCGGGTGCGCTCACCTCCCCGTCCGCCAATACGCGGCGTGCATCGCTTCCGCCCGACACGGTGCGGTTCCCGGACGGGTGGGGCTTCCCGGCGGGCTCGGTGGCTCCGGTGACGGCGCGGCAGGGGATGGTGGTGACCACGGACCGCGTGGCGAGCGAGATCGGGGCGGAGATCCTGCGCCGCGGCGGCAACGCGGTGGACGCCGCCGTGGCGACGCAGTTCGCGCTCGCCGTGGTGAACCCCGAGGCGGGCAACATCGGCGGCGGCGGGTTCATGGTCGTGCGCATGGCCGACGGGACCACCGCGTCGCTCGACTTCCGCGAGAAGGCGCCCGGGGGCGCCACGCGCGACATGTACCTCGACTCGGCCGGCAACGTCACCGACCGCTCGCTCGTGGGCCACCTCGCCAGCGGCGTTCCCGGCTCCGTCGCGGGCATGTGGGAGGTGCACAAGCGCTTCGGCACGCGGCCATGGGCGGAGCTGCTCCAGCCCGCCATCGCCCTGGCGGACGGCATCGTCGTGCACGAGCGGCTCGCCTCGTCGCTGTCGCGCAATGAGAGAATCCTGCACGCCTTCCCCGCCACCTCCGCCGTCTTCCTGCGCGACGGGCGCCCGCTGCGCGTGGGCGAGCGGCTGGCGCAGCCCGACCTGGCCGCCACCCTCCGCCGCATCGCCGAGGGCGGCGCGGACGGCTTCTACCGCGCCCGCACGGCCGAGCTGGTGGAGGCGGAGATGCGGCGCGGCGGCGGCATCATCACCGCGGCGGACATGGCCGCGT
>DASRQW010000184.1 GCA_035696245.1 Longimicrobiaceae bacterium
TCCTCGCCGTCGGGGTCGGGCGAGCGCATGAGCTGCCCCGAATCTACCCGCGCGTTGAAGTCCGACAGGTTGCGCACCCCGTTGGCCGAGAGCAGCTGGTAGCGGCGCTCCATCTCGATCACCGCCCACTTCAGCACGGCGGCGGCGTCGGAGTTGTCCGTCACCACGGGGTGCCGCAGGTGGGGGAGATCGTTGTACATGCTGAGCTCCACCATCTTCGGGTCCACCATCAGGAACCGCAGCGTCTGCGGCGAGTGGCGGTAGATGAGGGAGGTGATGATGGTGTTCACGCACACCGACTTGCCGGAGCCGGTGGCGCCGGCGATGAGCAGGTGCGGCATCTTCGCCAGATCGGCCACGTGCGGCTTGCCCGCGATGTCCTTGCCCAGCGCCAGCGGCAGCGACGCCTTGCTGCCGCGGAACTGCGGCGACTCGATCACCTCGCGGAAGAACACCATCTCCGGCTCGGGGTTCGGCACCTCGACGCCCACCGCGCCCTTGCCCGGGATGGGCGCCACGATGCGGATGGACGGCGCGCGCATGGCGAGCGCCAGGTCCGCGTCCAGGCTGGCGATGCGCGCCACCTTGATGCCCGGCGCGGGCGACACCTCGAACTGCGTGACCACCGGGCCGGTCGTCATCCCCACGATGGTGCCCTCGATCTTGAACGTCGCGAGCTTGTCGATCAGCACCTGGCCCAGCTTGTCCAGCTCCGCCCGGTTGCGCATCTCGTCGCGCGTGGGCGGCGGGTCGAGCAGCATCGTCCCGGGCTTGTCGCCGCTGAGCGGATCGCCCGTGTCCACCGGCAGCGGGTCCGCGTTCTCGTCGGACGCCGCGCGGGCGGCCTTCTTCGCCGGCTTCGCTGCCGCGGCGGAGGAAGCGGCTTCGACCACCGCGTCGGGCGGGGATGCGGGAGATGCGGAGCCGTTCGCGCGCGGGGCGGGGAAGGGCAGCGTCGCCTCATCCCCGTTGGGCGATGCGGGAACGGCTGAGCGGCGGCCGGCGGCGGCGGGCGGGAAGCTGGCCTCGAACCGGTCGCCCTCGAACGGGTCGTCCTCGTCCTCGTCGCGGAAAGCGGCCGCACGGCCACCGTACTCCCCGTCGTACCCGCCTTCGTAGTCGCGGTCCGGCTCTTCGTCTCCCGAATCGTCCGCCGTGCGCTTGGTGAACGTGGGCATCGACGGGCGCGGCAGCTTGTCCGCGATGGCCGGCATGGCGGTGACGATGCCCTGCGCGCCGCGACCGGCCGCGCGCGTCCCCCGCACCATCGTCCGCAGCGGGTTCCACCGCAGCGTGACGACGCAGAGGCCCGCGAAGAGGAAGAACAGCACGAGCCCAGCGCCCACGGGGGAGAGCAGGCCGGTGAGCAATCCGCCGATCGCCGTTCCCAGCCAGCCGGCGGAGAGGGAGATGCCGTCATCGGAAGACGAGACCCCCACCGCCGCGGGAACGAGGATCGCGAGGCCGGAGAGGAGCAGGGTCCAGCGGACGACCGGCGCCGCGTCCAGCTTGCCGAACGCGACCAAGCCCCACAGTGCGAGGAGCACGGGCACGGCGAAGCCGCCCACGCCCAGGAAGCCCCAGGCGGCGCCGTTCAGCCACGCGCCGATGACGCCGACCACGTTGCCGGTGGCGAAGACGCGAAGGGCCGCGGCGCCGAGCAGCGCCACGGGGATCAGGGAGAGCGCGAGGAGCAGGGCGAGAGCGAGGAGCGCGAGGCCCCACAGCTCGCGCCGCTGCCGGTCGTCGAGGGAAAGCGACATCGGGGTAACGGCCCGCCCGGCGTCAGGCTTCGGAGAGCGCGGCGCCGGGGGCGGAGAGGGTGACCTGCCGGTCGTGCAGGACGGGGACGAGGTCGTGGCGGTCGACCTGCGCGCAGAAGGGGAGGTCCTCGGCGAGGGCGGCGGCCACGATGGCCTGGCCCGCGGCGGAGGCGGCGAACACCTCGGCGGGGTCTTCCCAGGCGCGGGCGAGCGCCATGGCAGCGAGGGCGCCGTCGTTGGTCTGCCACTCCGTGTCCGGCGTGGCGTCGGCCAGGCGGCGCGCGATCTCGCCCGCGCACACCGCGTCTTCCAGCGCGAACTGGCGGTCGCGGCCGGAGCAGAGCAGCAGCGGCTCGGCGCCCGAGCGCGCCAGCTCGTCGACCACGGCGGAGAGGTTGAGCCACGAGGCGATGAGGACGCGCGCGGCTCCCGCGGCCGCGGTCATGGCCGCGGTGCCGTTGGTGGTGCTCATCACCAGCGTCTTGCCGCCCACCTTCTCGGCGGTGAAGTCGCCGGGCGAGTTGCCCAGGTCGAAGCCCTCGATGGGAAGGCACTTGCGCTCGCCGCACAGCAGCACCCCGTCGCGCCCCAGCGTGTTGGCGATGCGGATCGCCTCCTCGATGGAGCCCACGGGATAGAGCGCGCGCGCGCCCGATGCCAGCGCCTCCACGATGGTGCTGGAGGCGCGGAGCACGTCGAGCACCACCACGGTGCGGTCCGAGATATCCCCGGGCACCAGCTCCCCGGGGGTGAAGAGAACGTCCAGCCTCATGCGTCTCGCGTTCGTCTGCGTATGAAGGTGTCGCGGCCGGCGGCTACTGTGCGGCGCGCTCGGCGACCATGCGCTCCAGGAACTTGGTGTCGACCTCGCCCGCGATGAAGGCGGGGTGGTCCATCACCGAGATCAGGAAGGGGATGGTGGTGTGCACGCCCTCCACCACGAACGACGCCAGCGAGTGGCGCATGCGCGCGATGGCCTCGGCGCGGGTGGAGCCGTGCACGATCAGCTTGGCCAGCAGCGAGTCGTAGTACTGCGGCACGCGGTAGCCCGCGTAGACGTGCGTGTCCAGGCGCACGCCCGGGCCGCCCGGCGGGTGGAACGTGGTGATCTGCCCCGGCGACGGCGCGAAGTTGCGCGCAGGGTCCTCGGCGTTGATGCGGCACTCGATGGCGTGCCCGCGAAGGCCGATCTCCTTCTCCGGCACCGAGAGCGGCAGGCCCGCGGCGGCGCGGATCTGCTCCTTCACCAGGTCGAACCCCGTGACCATCTCGGTGACCGGGTGCTCCACCTGGATGCGGGTGTTCATCTCCATGAAGTAGTACGAGCCGTCGTCGTTCAGCAGCATCTCGATGGTGCCGGCGCCCACGTACCCGATGGCGGCCGCGCCGCGCACCGCGGCCTCGCCCATGGCCGCCCGCAGCTCGGGCGTGAGGGCAGGGGAGGGGGCCTCCTCGATCAGCTTCTGGTGGCGGCGCTGCACCGAGCAGTCGCGTTCGCCCAGGTGGATCACGCGGCCGTGCTGGTCGCCCAGAATCTGGAACTCGATGTGGCGCGGGCGGGCCAGGTACTTCTCCACGTACACGCTGTCGTCGCCGAAAGCCGCCGCCGCCTCGTTGCGCGCCATGGTGAACTGGCGAACGAAGTCGTCGGCGTCGGCCGCCACGCGCATGCCCTTGCCGCCGCCGCCGGCCGCCGCCTTGATCAGCACGGGGAAGCCGATCTGGCGCGCCTCGGCCAGCGCCTCGTCGGGGTCGGCGATGGCGTCGGTGCCGGGCACGATGGGGACGCCCACCTCGCGCATGGTGCGCCGGGCCGCCGCCTTGTCGCCCATCGTGCGGATCTGCTGCGGCGTGGGCCCGATGAAGGTCAGCTCGCTGCGCTGGCAGATCTCGGAGAACTCGGCGTTCTCGGCCAGGAAGCCGTAGCCGGGGTGGATGGCGTCGGCGCCCGTGACCTCGGCCGCGGCGATGATGCGCGGGATGTTGAGGTAGCTCTCGCGCGCCTGCGGGGGCCCGATGCACACGTCCTCGTCGGCGAAGCGCACGTGCAGGCTCTCGCGGTCGGCCTCGGAGAAGACGGCCACGGTGCGGATGCCCATCTCCTTGCACGCCCGGATGACGCGGAGCGCGATCTCGCCGCGGTTGGCGATCAGAATCTTACGGAACAAGTCTGCCTATCCTTGGATGCCGCCGGACGCGCGCCCCGGCGCCCAGTCCGGCTCGGCGGCCGACTCGACGCCAGAGACGCGCAGGGCGAACTCTGATGGGTTCGACGCGTAGTGCATGGCCCACTCGAACGAGATGTCGCCGCGGCGGTGCAGCTCGGTGAGGCTCTGGTCGAAGGTCTGCATCCCGTACTGCACGCGCCCTTCGGCGATCAGCTCGGGGATGCTCTGGGTGTCGGCCTGGCTGCGGATGCGCTCCGAGACCGAGGCGGTGTTGATCATCACCTCGGCCGCCGGCACGCGCCCGGTGCCGCTGGCATGCGGGATGAGCCGCAGCGACACCACCGCCCGCAGCGCCGTGGCCAGCATGGAGCGGATCTCCTGGTGCTGGTGCGGCGGGAAGAACGAGATGATGCGCCCGATGGTCTGCGCCGCGTCGGTCGTGTGCAGCGTGGAGAGCACCAGGTGGCCGGTGTCGGCCGCCTTGAGCACCGTCTCCATGCTGGGCCGGTCGCGGATCTCGCCCAGCATGATCACGTCCGGGTCCTGCCGCAGCACGTGCCGCAGCGCGTCGTGGAACGAGTGCGTGTCGGTGCCCACCTCGCGCTGGCTGATGATGGCCTTCACGTCGCGGTGCAGGAACTCGATGGGGTCCTCGACCGTGACGATGTTCACCGCCCGCTGCTCGTTCAGGTGCCGAAGCACCGACGCGAGCGTGGTCGACTTGCCGCTGCCCGTGACGCCGGTCACGAGCACGAGCCCGCGCGGGGAGAGGGCGATCTCCTTCATCACCGGCGGCAGGCCCAGCGACTCCAGCGCGGGGACCTCGAAGGGAATGGCGCGGAAGGCCATACCCAGCGTCCCGCGCTGCTGGAACACGTTGGTGCGGAAGCGCCCCAGCCCCTGCACGCCGATGGCGAAGTCGATCTCCTTGCCCTCGGCGAACTGCTCCTTCTGCCGCGGGTTCATGATCTGGTCCGCGCAGCGGCGCAGGTCGTCGGGCCGCAGCGCCGCCAGCGCCGTCTCGTGCAGCTCGCCGTGCACGCGGATGATGGGGCTGCGCCCCACCTTGAGGTGCAGGTCCGAGCCGCCGCGCCGGATCAGCTCCTCCAGCGCCTCGCGGAGGACGAATTCGCGGCCCGTGCCGCCGGGCGCGCGCGGCTCGGCGCCGCCGTGGGCGTCGCTCACGCCGACGGCTCGATCCGGAAGAGGACCTGGCCGTATTCCACCGGCTCGCCGTTCTCCACGTTGATCTCGCGCACGGTGCCGGCCACGTCGGCGGTGAGCTCGTTCATGAGCTTCATCGCCTCCAGGATGCACAGCGTCTGGCCCTTGCTCACGCGGGTGCCCACCTCCACGTATGGCGGCGCCTCGGGGGCCGGGGAGCGGTAGTACGTGCCCACCATGGGCGACTTCACGTCCACCAGGTTGCTGGCGGCGGGTGCGGGCGCAGCGGCGGCAGCTTCCGGGGCGGCGGCGCGGGGGCCGGCGGCGATCTCGGCGGCGGGCGCGGGGTGCGCGTGCGCGGCCGGGGCGTGCATGACGGTGGGGGCCGCGGGCGCGGGCGGCGGCGTCTTGGCGATCCGGATGCGGGTGCCTCCCCGGGCGATCTCGAGGGAGTCGATGCCGCTCTCGTCCACCGCGCCGATCAGGCCGCGCAGGAATTCGAGGTCGATCATTTGTTCGCGCGTTCCATGTACTTGTCTTCCCGCCGGTCGACGCGGATCACGTCGCCCTCGTTGAGGAACAGGGGGACCTGCACGATCGCGCCCGTCTCCAGCTTGGCGGGCTTGGTGCCGCCCGTGGCGGTGTCGCCGCGCACGCCGGGATCGGTCTCCACCACCTGCAGCGTTACGAAGTTGGGAAGCTCGACGTTGATGATCTTCTCGCCGTGCACCAGCCCCGTGCACTCCATCCCTTCCTTGAGGTACTTCAGCTGGTCCTCGCCGATCACGTTCGCCATCAGCGGGATCTGGTCGTACGTCTCCTGGTCCATGAAGTAGTACAGGTCGCCGTCCTGGTAGCTGTACTGCACCGGGCGGTGCTCCAGGCGCACCTCCTCCACGCGGTCGCCCGCGCGGAACGTCTTCTCCAGCACGGCGCCGGTCAGCACGTTGCGCAGCTTGCTCCGCACCACCGTGTTGCCCTTGCCGGGCTTGTGGTGCTGGAACCACAGGATGGTGAAGAGCGTGCCATCCATGTTGAGGGTCATTCCGTTACGGAAGTCGGCCGTCGATGCCACGATGTCTCCTTCGGATCAAATAGACGATGGCTCCGCGGCCGCCGCCCCGCCCAGGTGGGCGAGCAGTGCGCGAAGTCCCAGACAATAGCTCTCCACGCCGAAGCCCGACACCGTTCCCAGCGCCTTGGCGGCCAGGAACGACGCGTGCCGGAACTCCTCGCGGGCATGGACGTTCGAAAGATGCACCTCCACGAACGGGCGCGCCACTCCCACCAGCGCGTCGCGCAGCGCCACGCTGGTGTGCGTGTACGCCGCCGCGTTCACCACGAACCCGTCCACACGGCCCGCGGCCTCCTGCACGAAGTCTACCAGCGCGCCCTCGTGGTTGCTCTGGAAGCTCTCCGCCTCCGCGCCCAGCTCGGCCGCCAGCGACGCCACGCGGGCGTCGATCTCGGCCAGCGTGGCGGTGCCGTACACGCCGGGCTCGCGGCGGCCCAGCAGGTTCAGGTTGGGCCCGTGGACGACGGCGACCCTCACCGCTTCAGGCTCTGCAGCCACGCCTGGAACGACTCCAGGTCCTCGTCGTCGTCCCCGCCGCCGCCTGGCGCGGGCTCCGCCGGGGCTGAGGAGGGCGCGGGCGTGGCGTCGAAGCTGGGTGCGGGGACCGGAGCCGGTGCGGGCACGTGTGTGGACGGCTGCGCCGGCGCGGCGGCCGGCGCGGCGAAGAAGTCCTCGAACGAGAAGCCGCCGGCCGCCGGTGCGTCGCTCGCCGCAGGTGCCTGCTCCACGGGCGCGGGCGTATCGGGCGCCGCGTCCATCTCCCACGGGTACGCGTCCGCGGGCGCGGGCTGCGCGGGCGCTTCGGGCGCGGGGGCGTCGAGGACGAAGTCGTCGAAGGGCGGAACGTCGTCGGCTGCCGCGGCGGCGGGTGCAGGCGTCTCCCAGGGCGCGGGTTCCTCGGCCTGCGCGGCCTCGTCGGCCGGCTGCGCAGCCGGCGGATCGGCGGCCCACGGCATGTCCATCGGCGCGAAGTCGTCCGGCACGGCGGCCGGCGCGTCCTGCTGCGCCGGGGCGGCAGAGTCCATCCACGGCAGATCCTCGACCGCGGGCTCATCATCCGCCTGCTCCGCCTCGGCAGTGCCGGAGGATGCGTCGAAGCCGAAGTCCGCAATGTCCTCTGCGGCCTGCGGCTCCCCCGCCGATGCGTCGGTCGAGAGCCACGGGAGATCATCCGGGGACTCGGCCGGCTCGTCCTCGGCGTACGGCGCCGCGAACGAATCGTCCGCAGCCGCGCTCGCCGCTTCCGGCTCCGTATCTACCGGCACACTCTCCGCGCCGAAGTCCGCCACGCCCGTATCGAACCCGGCGGACGCGCTCGCGTCATCGGATCCGGCGGACGTGCTCGCGTCGAACGAGGTCGTGCCCTCGCCGAACGCCGGCGTTTCGGGCTGCGCGGGAGATGCGGGAGCTTCGGCGGCTGCCGCTGAAGCCTGCATCCCCGGACGCCACGAGAGGATCCCCGCCAGATACGCGGTGATGCTCGGGGGGGATGCCGGCGCCGTCACGGACGGCTGCTGCGGCTGGGAAGCTACCGATTCCGGCTGCCCGCTTTGGCCTTCGGACGCCTCCTCCTTCTCGGCAGATGCGAGATGCGGTCGATCGGCGGAGATGTCCTCCGGCTGCGCCTGCTCCGCTACCGGCTGCGCATCGGCCGATGCGGCGAAGTCGGTGTGCGATGCGAAGTCGCCGAGATCGGGGAAGCCGGTGCCGGAATCGAAGCCGAAGGCATCCTCCGCAGGCGCCTGGAGATCGGACGCGGCGCCTGCCTGCGGGTCGGTGGGCGTGAGCTCGGCGGCGGCAGGCTGCGCATCTTCCGTGCTCTCGGTCGACCCAGCCGATTGCGCCGCATCCGGGAACGCGGGAAGGCCGTCGAAGCCGTTCACGAACGAGTCCGCGAAGGGGTCGCCGGAGGCGGATGACGTATCGAACGCCTGCGCGGACGAGCCGTCGGATTCCGCATCGCCTCCGACACCCGCGCCGACCGGCTCGCGCTCGAAGTCGGCGGCGCCATCGGTGAAGTTCAGGCCGGGCAGACCGGTCTCGATGAGCGGGAGGTCCTCGACGTGCTCGTCACCGTGCGCGAGATCATCGTGGGCGAAGTCGGATTCGAGCTCGGGCGAAGCGGTCTCGGCGCCGGCAGACGGAGCGGCCATGGCCTGCTCGATCTCGCGGAGGCGGCTCACGAGCGCGGGCTCGTCACCGCGGCGGCGGATCAGCTCGCGGTACACGTCGGCGGCGCGCTCGGGGAAGCCCTGGCGTGCGTACAGCTCGGCCATCGTCTCCGTCACCAGCTCGCCATCGTCGTCGTGCTCCGCCGGCTCCTCGGCGCCGAACGAACCCGGTGCGAGGTCCAGGTCCGGCGCCGGGCCGGCATCCCATCCGTCGGAACCGGCGTCGGCAGGCTGCTCCGCGAGGTCGTCGGAGAGCGGCACGTCGCCGAAGGAGAATGCGTCGTACTCGGCAGGCCCCTCGGGCTCGGCGGCGGGGGGCTGCTCCTCGGGCTCGTCGAGCGAGATGGCGCCCCACCCGCCGAAATCGCCGGACGCGGGCTCGGGCGTGGCGGGCGGCGCGGCGGACGCCTCCAGGTCGATCGTGCCGAACTCGCCCAGGTCGGCGTCACCTGCGGACGCGTCGAGGCCCGACGTCCCCGCGCCTTCGTCGAGGAAACCGGTGCGCGGCGCCTTGGGCTGCTCCTCGGCCAACGAGAACGCCTCGTCGCGGATCTCCAGCAGGCCGAAGTCGTCCGCTTCGGGCGCGTCGGAGCGCGGCGCGGGGCGGGGCACGACGGGGATGTCCAAATCCAGCGGCGAGAAGTCGTCCAGCCCGGCATCCAGTGCCTGGGTTTCGGGCTCTGCCGGCGCGGAAGCGGACGCGGCGGGGAAGGCGTCCGCGGGCGGGGACGCCGCCGGGGGGGAGGCGGAGAGGCCGTCCAGCGCCTCGCGTGCCTCCTTGTTCATGGGGTCCACGGCCAGCAGCTCGCCGTACCAGCGGCCCGCCTCGTCGGCATTGCCGGCGGCGGCGGCCATCTCGCCCAGCGTGCGCAGCGCGATCAGGTTCTGCGGATCGACCGAAAGCACGTAGCGGAACTCGGTGTTCGCCTCGTCCACGGCGCCCCGGTCCGCCAGGCAGCGCCCCAGGACGATGCGGGCGCTCAGGTAGCCAGGATGCCCCTTGAGGCCGGTGCGCAGCAGCTGCTCGGCCTGGCCGATCTCCCCGGCGTCACGGTACGCGTTGGCCAGGGGCACGAAGAACCGGCCCGGGTTCTCCTCGTATTTGCCCTGAAGCTCCCTGATCTTTCCGGCAAGCTCGGGCGAGATGTCGGCCATGGCTCGTGCGCGCGTGAGGAGAACTGTGAAGTGAGGCGGGCGTGGACGGATTAGGGGCGCAACATACTGCGGGCTCGCTCGCACTGTCAACCGGACGGGGCCCCGCCGGCGGCCTCGGCTTGCGTGCGCGGCGGCTTCTAAATATGTTTCCGACCTTCATTTCGCGGAATCCGCGTCCCTCCCAGCACCCCGGGTCTCCCCCCGGCGTCGTACGTTCCGGAGCTTGACTGACCTATGATGATGCAGAAGATGCGGGGCAGCGCCGGCAAGCTCATGGCCGGCTTCTTCGCACTGGCGTTCCTGGGCTGGATGGTACTCCAGCGCGGGATGGACGTGACCGGCACGGGCCCCGGCCAGGTGAGCGACGTGGGCAGCGTGAACGGCACGCCCATCACGGTGAACCAGTGGAACGCCGAGTACCAGCGCATCTACGAGCAGGCCCGCCAGAGCACCGGCGGCAGCCTCACGCCGGACCAGCTGGCCGAGGTGCGCGAGCAGACGTGGAACCGCCTGGTGGACCAGACGCTGATCCAGCAGGAGATGAAGCGCCGCGGCATCGAGGTGAGCGACGGCGAGGTGATCTTCGCCGCCAAGCACCTGCCGCACCCGCAGCTCGCGCAGAACGAGCTGTTCCAGACCAACGGGCAGTTCGACCTGAACAAATACCAGGCCTTCCTCGCCAGCCCCAACGCCCCGGCCGACATCTTCCCGCAGCTGGAGGCGTACTACCGCGAGGTCATCCCCCAGGCCAAGCTCTTCCGCCAGGTCAACAGCGGCGCGTGGGTGAGCGACGCCGACCTGTGGCGCTCGTTCCAGGACCGCACCGAGACCGCCACGGTGGAGTACGTGCCGCTCGACCTCGCCAAGCTGGCCCCCGGCGAGCCGGCAGTGAGCGACACCGAGGTGAAGACGTACTTCGACGCGCACAGGGACGAGTACAAGCGCCCGAACACGGCGCGCGTGGCCGTGGCGTACTTCCCCGAGACGATCACCGACGCGGACCGCGCGGCCACGCTCGACAAGGCGCGCCAGGTCCGCGCCGAGATCGTGGGCGGCGGCGACTTCGCTGCCATCGCGAAGCGCGAGTCGGAAGACCCGGGCAGCAAGGACAACGGCGGCGACCTGGGCACCTTCGGCAAAGGCCGCATGGTGGGCGCGTTCGACTCCGCCGCCTTCGCGCTGCCGGTCAACGCGGTGTCCGAGCCGGTGCTCACGCAGTTCGGCTACCACATCATCCAGGTGCTGGAGCACACCGGCGACCAGGTGCACGCCCGCCACATCCTGATCCCCATCGCCAAGGCCGAGGCGGAGCAGGTCAAGCTGGAGAACAAGGCGGACTCGCTGTACAAGCTGGCGCCGGAGAAGGGCCTGGAGACCACCGCCCGCCTGCTCGGCGCGGCGTACATCCCCTCGGTGACGCTGACGGACCAGGCGCCGTACATCCCCGGCGTGGGCGGTGCCCGCGAGGCGATGGACTGGGCCGGCGAGAACGCGGACGACCCGGAGAACGCGCACCCGGTGAGCGAGCCGTTCGACAACAAGACGGCGCTGTACGTGGCACGCCTGGAGTCGTTCACGCGCAAGGGCGACATGACGCTGGCCGAGGCCACCCCGCAGATCCGCCGCGAGCTGGTCGTGCAGAAGAAGCGCGAAACGGCCCGCGCCGCCGGCCGCGCTCTGCTCGCGCAGGTCCACGCCGGCAAGACGCTCCAGCAGGTGGCCGCCGAGAAGGGCCTCCAGGTCCTCACCGCCGGCCCGTTCACCCGCGTCGACCCGAACCCCGTGTTCGGCCAGGCGAGCGCCGCTGCCGGCGCCGCGTTCGGCACGCCCATCGGCCAGGTGAGCGACGTGGTGGAGACGAGCGCCGGGCTCTTCCTGGTGCGCCCCACCGCGCGCACCACGGCGGACCGGACGGCGTTCATGGCGCAGAAGGAGCAGCTTCGGCAGATGACCGCCTACCAGCTCAACCAGCAGCAGGTGCAGCGCTGGCTGGCGGGCCTGCGCAAGAACGCGAAGATCGAGGACAACCGCGACGAGGTCTTCCGCCGCCGTCCCTCCGCCCCCGCGCTCACGTAGCCGGAACGGCGGTCCCGGACGTCGAATCGCCCCGCTCTCCTTGATGGAGGGCGGGGCGATTCTCTTTGCCCTCTCACCGCAGCGCCGGGGAGGTCACTCGGCCCCGCAGCACCTTGCCTCACCGGCGTTCAGTGGTTGCGTGGCGAACTCAGCAGGGGTACCACTCCGAAGTTCTTGGAAGGCTGCTGCACTTGAACGGACCCGTGTCGATGGTTCCCGTGTCGTCTGTCGGGATCGTGTAGACCGGCCCGGTCACGTGCGCGGCTGGGCCACCGGATCCGGACGGGTCCGGTATGAACGACTCCACTCCGAGCATCTCGATGTCCAGCTTGAGTGATCTCATTGGTCTGCTCCGGTCTGTGGGCGCAAAGCGGAAAAAGGCCAGAATAGAGCGCCGTCCCCAGGCAGTTTAGGGTCGTGCGCAAAACGGCGTCAAGTGAAACGTTGAAGCGTCGACAGAATGTGAATCGCCCCACTCTCATCCACGGAGAGCCGGGCGATTCTCTCGTCGTCTCGTACAGCCGACGTGGCGTGGTCGAACAGGGTGGACGGACCGTGCAACCTCGCGCACCATCCGTGGTCCCGCCGATGGAAGCGCGTCTTCGGCCGAGGCGAAGGGCGTCCGTAGATCAGCGGCGGATGGCGGGTCGCTCAGCCGGTGCGTCGGTTGGCGACGCCGTGCCTGCGCTCGCGCGGGAGGAGCAGGTCGCGGATAATGCGGGGGACGGCCACGCCGCGCGTGTCGAGGATGGTGACGGCCGCGAACGCGAGGCCGGTGAGGGCCACGACCCAACCAAGCGCGGAGACCACTTCCAGGTAGAGTCTCATGTCGTCACCTCGGGGCGGAGTTCGGGCTGCGTCAGCCGGTCTTCCAGCAGCGCGAGCTGTGCGTTGATCGCGTGGCTGATGGCAAGGATTGCCATGCACAGGACGGACAGGACGATCTTCAAGTTTCTAATGTCGAACAGATTGTCGTCGAGCGCAACGGTGTCGGCGGCCATCAGAAGGGCGCCGAAGATGATGATGAATACGACGGACAAGCCTACGCATCGTGTCTTCCAGCGCGGATCGACGTTCCGCGCGTGCTCCAGCTCGTTGATGTTGGTGACGCTCAGCACCAGGCCGAATGCGACCAGATCGCCTTCGTTGAGCGCAAAGTCCAGCGTCGCCCTCCGCGCACAGATGTAGATGAGTGCGCGGATCCCCAGCGGGATGAGGCCGATGACCACCGTGTAGATCAGCCATCGTGTTCTCTGCATCAAGGGGGCCGCTGCAAACGTGGACGGAGTATTCGGCAGGTGCGCATCTTAATGGCCCATCCATGCATTGTCCAGCCCCGCACGGGGACCATCAGCCCAAAGTCGGCAGGGCGGAGGCCGAAACGCGGAAGGGGCGCGATTGGTCGCGCCCCTGCGTTCCATCTACCGGCCGTTCCTGATCATCCCGCCGTTCCGTCGGCTGCGTCTCGCCGGTCCTAGAGCCAGGTGCGGGCGGCGAGGGCGACGACGAGCACGCCCATGAGGCTGAGGAAGTTCAGGTGGAGGACCAGCGGCCCCAGCGTGATGCCGATGGCGACCAGGTCGACCGCCAGGGGGCCGAACGAGGCGTTCACCGCGTAGGTGAAGAAGGTCCGAGGCCCGCCTTCGGGCATGAAGCGCACCGCGAGCTCCGAGAGCAGCGCGCCGAGCACGAGACCCATGAGGACCACCAGCACGAGGCGACCCGCACGGCGCCGGACTGCAACGTTCATCTCACCTCCCCCACCCCGGTGTAAGAGCGGCCGACCCTAACGGCGGCGCTCGATTGCGTAGGCGATCCCGTCGCGCAGCGCGTCCAGCGCGGGGCCCTCGGGCAGCCCCTCGAGCGCTTCGGCGGCGCGGCCGGCGCATTCGAGCGCCCTCTCCCTAGCATAATCCAAGCCGCCGCGGGCGCCCACGATGGCGACCACGCCGGCGATGGCCTCGTCGGAAGGCTCGGGGTCGCGGAACAGGTCCTCGACCTCGCGGCGCTCGGCGGGCGAGAGGTGCGGCAGCGCGGCGATGAGCGGCAGCGTGACCTTGTGCTCGCGCAGGTCCAGGCCGCTGGGCTTGCCCGTATCTGCCGAGTCGGCCGTGTAGTCCAGCAGGTCGTCGGCGATCTGGAAGGCCATGCCCAGCTCGCGGCCGAAGCGGCGGAGCTGCGTGCGCCACTCGGGGGCGCCGGTGATGGCGCCCAGCTCGCACGCGCACGACATGAGCGAGGCGGTCTTGCTCTCGATGAGGCGGTTGTAGTCGTCCTCGCCGAAGCCCAGGGCGTCGTGCGCCGAGAGCTGGCGCATCTCCCCCACCGTCATGGCGTTGGCGGCGTCGGCCAGCACGCGGATGGGCTCGATGCTGCCCAGGCGCGTGATCTCGCTGATGGAGCGCGAGTACAGGTAGTCGCCCATGATGACGGCGACCTGGTGGCTCCAGATGGCGTTGACGGTGGGCATGCCGCGGCGCAGCACCGAGTGGTCCACGGCGTCGTCGTGCACCAGCGTTGCCAGGTGCACCAGCTCGGTCACGGCGGCCAGCGTCTCGGCCTCGGGGCTGCGGCGGCCGCCCAGCTCGTCGCACAGGAGGACGAGGCCGGGGCGGAAGAGCTTGCCGCGGATCTTGAGGAGGTACTCGTTGACCGCCCCCACGGGCGCGAAGTCGGAGACGACGATGCGGCGGATCTCGTCGACCACGGCGTCCAGCCGCTCGCGGATGGGTGCCTGGATGTCGGAGAGCGTGGGGGGCGCGGTACGAAGCATCATGCCGGGATGAGTGGAGCCGGAGCGGGGCGGGGACGCGGCACAAGGTAACGGGGCCCGGTGCGGCGTGTCAAAGCGGCCTCGCCGGTGCGGAGCCGCGCAGGGCGTCGGCGCGGGCCGCTGCGTCGCGGAAGCGGATGTCCATCGCCATCACCCTCTCGTAGTAGCCCCGCGCGGCGTCGCCTTCTCCCACGGCCTCGGTCGCGCGGCCCAGCTGGTAGAGCACGCCGATCAGCTCGTTCTCGCCCGCGCCGGTGATGCGCAGCGCGCGGTCCAGCACGCGCGAGGCCACGGCGTACTGGCCCTTCTCCACGAAGCACTGGCCCAGCATCTCCAGCGTGGCGAGCGGGTTGGCGCCGCCGCGCAGCGCGACCTGGAACTCGGCGATGGCCTCGTCCAGCAGCCCCATCTCCTTGAAGGCGGTGCCCAGGTCGTAGTGGCTGGCCGAGTCTTCGACCTCGATGTTCTCGGCCACCTTCTGGCGGAAGTGGCTGAGCATGTCGGCGAAGTCGCGGTCCTCGTCGCCCGTGGGCTCCTTCTCCTCGACCACGAAGCGGGTGCTGGTCCCCTGCGGCTCGTCTTCCATGATGAGCGAGCCGAGGTCGATGTACTCGTCGGCCGCCGCTTTCGCGGGCGCGCCGGGCCGCGGGGCGGGCGCCGGTGCGACGGCCGCGCGAGCCTCGGCGTTCGACGGGTCCAGCTCCAGCACGCGCTGGAAGACGGCGCGGCCCTTGGCTTCCTCTCCCGCGGCGACGAGGTGCGCGCCCAGGGCCAGGTACGCGGGCACCAGCCGCTCTCGGTCGCCGGAGCGGAACGCGTACTCCACCTGCTTCTGCAGGAGCGCGGCGTCGCCGGGGCGCTGGGCGACCAGGCGGGAGACGACCGGCAGCGCCTCGGCGTACATGCCGCGCGCGGCGAGGCCGCGGTGTGCCTCTTCCAGCAGCGCGGGGGCCTCGTAACCCTGGCCGCGCGCATCCAGCTCCGCCAGCAGCGCGTCGAGCACGACCACGTCGCCGGGGGCGGCTGCGAAGCGCTCGCGCAGCTCCTCCAGCCGGTCGCGGCGCGGCGGGGAGACGGGCGCCACGTCCATCAGCGGCAGCGGCTCCGCCTCCTCATCTTCGTCCTCGCTGAAACGGTCGAACGGGGTCTCCAGCGCGGGCAGACCGCCGCGGGCCCCGCCGAACCCGCCGTCGTCCATCAACGGCAGCGGTTCGGCATCGCCCTCGTAGTCCTCGTCATCGGCGGAGGGGAAGCCGAAGCCGTCGAAGGGCGGGTCGTGGGCCGGGAGCGGGTCGGCGCCCGCATGGTCCAGGCTGAAGTCGCCCAGGTCGAGGCCGGGCACGGGTGCCGCAGGCGCCTCGGGCTCGGGCGCGAGGTTGGTGGTCTCCAGCCCTTCCAGCGGGGCGATGTCGTCCAGCTCCAGCGCCGGGGGACCGGCGTCCATGCCCGAAGGCGGCGCCGTGGATGGGGGCGCGGACGCGGCCGGGCCGGTGTCCAGGTGCAGCGCGCCGCTGTCGAAGGCCGACGCGAAGTCGTCGCCCCCGCCCGCGTGCGAGGCGCGGGCGATGCCGGAGGTGTCCGCGTTCGGGTCGATGGAGCGGATTTGCTCGCGAAGCTCCTCGGCGACGGCCTCGGCGCCCTTCTCCTCGGCCTGGCCCACGAGGATGCGAAGCTGCTCGATGGACTCGTCGGGGTGGCCGTGCGACAGGAGCTGGTCGGCCAGCAGGCGGCGGACGTCGGTGTCGGACGGGGAGAGGTCGGCGAACTCCTTGAGGGCGGCGAACGAGGCGTCGAGCTTGCCCGCGCGCTGCATGCGCTCGGCGTACTCCAGGAAGTTCTGGCGCGCGTCGGCCAGGAAGCCCTTCGCGGCGCTGATCTGCCCCAGCTTCAGGTAAACGGACGCGCGGCCGGGCACCAGGCGCAGGATCTTGCGGCACAGCGCGATTGCGTTGTTGTGCAGCGCCACCTCGGCATACGCGTTCACCGCGGCCTCATACGCCTCCACGGCGCGCTCGGTCTCGTTGAGGCGCAGGTGCAGGTCGCCCAGGCGGTTCCAGAGGCCGATGTCGACCTCTTCGCCGTCGGGGTTCTCGATGACCTGGCGGTAGAGGGCGATCGCCTCCCGCCAGTTCTCCCGCTGTTCGAGCGCGCGAGCCTGTTCCCGGAGCTTCGAGTTGTTCGCCATGCACTGGGACGTTGGTGGGACGGGCTCCGGCGGGAACGCCTGGCGCCGTCACGGCCGCGGCGCGCCCGCGCGTGGGCACACTCCGGGCAAAGAACCGGTGAAGATACCCAAAATCAAGCGTGGGAACAAGAAAGGCCCCGCGGCCCCTGCCGCTTCGAGACCGCGGGGCGCTTCTCGCGCCCTGGCGTGCCGGTGGATGGACGGGCAGAGAGCGCTGGGGGTCACGGCGCGAGGTCCACTCCCGGCTCGTAACGCTCGCCTTCCTCCACCCAGGCG
>DASRQW010000185.1 GCA_035696245.1 Longimicrobiaceae bacterium
GAAGTGCAGGGCCGCTCCCCGGCTGAGAGCGGCCCTGAATCGTCTCGAAACACTCGTCCGGTTGCCGCGGCGCGGCAGCCGGGTCCGCACGTCGCGGCACGTGGGGAACGTGGTGCGCGGGCGGGGCGCGCACCTTGCAAATGCGGCGGCGCTCGCCGCGCGCTGGCGACGCGGCTGGAACCGGGAGATGGAAGACCACGAGGAGAGGTCGACGTGAATCCTGATCGTCTGCTGCGCGCGGCTGCCGCGCTCGCCGTGCTGGGCATGGCCGCCTGCAACCCGCGGCCCGCCACCGCGCCGGAGCCCGCTCGCGGGCTGGGCGTCCCGCCCGTGCCGCGCGTGGAGGGCCCGCTCGCCATCCGCGTGGTGCACCCCACCGCGGCCGACCCGCTTCCGCGCGTGGACAGCACCTTCGTGTTCGGCAGCGTGGGCAGCGGCGGCGCCACGCTCACCATCAACGGTACGCCGGTGCAGGTGGCGCCCAACGGCGCGTTCCTGGCCTTCGTGGCCGTGCCGCCCAACGGCGCGTTCGACCTCGTGGCCCAGCGCGGCAGCGAGACCGCGCGGGTGATGGCGTCGTTCAAGCCCGCGCCGCCCGCACCGTCGGCGCCCGCCGTTCCCGCCCCGGCTGACACCGGCGCGGCAGAGCCCTCGCAGCCCGCCGCCGCCGTGACGCCGAGGCCCGCGGTACCCCCCCGGCCCATGTTCCCCCAGCCGCTGGCTGCCACCATCTCGGGGCGCTTCGTCTCCGACACGCTGGCGACGGGGTCCGACGTGGCGCCCGCGTTCCCTGCCGCGACCACCGACCTGGACCGCAAGTGGCTGCTGCCGCGCGGGACTCGCGCCGTGGCCGTGAGCCGGCTGGGCCACATGGTGGAGCTGCGGCTGGACGCCGCGACGTCCGCCTGGGTGTCCGACACGCTGGTCACTCTAGGCGACCCCGCGCCCGCGCAGCCGATGACGGCCGGCGCCGTTTCCATCCGCCCGTCCAGCCGGTGGGTGGACGTGCGGGTGCCGGTGAGTGGCGCCCCGTTCCTCGTCTCCACCGACGGTGCGACGGCGTCGGTCACGCTGTACGGCGTGGCGGGCGGTGGCACGCCGAACGTCTCGGGAGATGCGATGCTGCGGGGCGCGTCGTGGGGCACGGACGCGCAGGGAGATACGCGGCTGGACGTGCAGCTCGCCCAGCCGGTGTGGGGCTACAAGGTGTTTTACGAGGCAGATGGGACGCTGGTGCTGCGCCTGCGCCGCCCGCCGCGTATCGACGCGAACCAGCCGCTGCGCGGGATCCGGCTGGTGCTGGACCCCGGTCACCCGCCGGGCGGCGCCATCGGCCCCACGGCGCTGACGGAGGCCGAAGCGAACCTCGCCCTGGCCCTGCGGCTCGCGGACAAGCTGCGCGCCCGCGGCGCCGAGGTGATCATGACGCGCACCACCGGCCAGACGCTCGTGAGCAGCACCAACAGCACGGCCGAGCTGGGCGCCCGCGTCACGCTGGCGGTCCGGAACGACGCGGACATCCTGCTCTCCGTCCACAACAACGCGTTCGCCGAGGGCACGAACCCGTTCACCAACCACGGCACGAGCACGCTGTACTTCCACCCGCAGTCGCTGGACCTGGCGCGCGCGCTGGACCGCGAGATCGTGGGCGTGACGCGCATCCCCGACCTGGGCGCCAAGTTCCAGAACATCGCCCTGGGCCGCCCCACGTGGATGCCTGCGGTGCTCACCGAGTCGCTGTTCATGATGTTCCCGGACCAGGAGAATGCCCTGCGCGACCCGGAGTTCCTGGACCGCCTGGCCGACGCCCACGTCCGCGGCCTGGAATCGTTCCTCCGCGACCGCGCCACAAGCACGCAGCAGTGACGCACAGCTTGGATAGATGGGAGCACGATATCCATCTTCCGACGCGCTCGACATGAACACATCGAACTGGGCCGACGTCCCACCCGCCGACGAACCGCCCCCTCTCCCAGGCAGTTTTGGGAGAGGGGGCAGCGAGGAACGAGCGGGGGAGAGGGCCCGCTGAGCCTCCCGACCATACAGGCCATGAAAGCCATCGTCATCACCCGCCCCGGCGGGCCCGAGGTGCTTGCCGAGCAGGACCGCCCCACGCCCGAGCCGCGCCCGGGCGAGATCCTGGTGCGCGTGCACGCCTCCGCGCTCAACCGCGCGGACCTGCTCCAGCGCCGCGGCTCGTATCCCGCGCCGCCGGGGGCGCCCGCGGATGTGCCGGGGATGGAGTTCGCCGGCGAGGTGGCCGCGGTGGGCGAGGGCGCCGGGCTGTGGGCCGTGGGCAACCGGGTGATGGGCATCGTGGGCGGCGGCGGCCACGCGGAGTACGTCACGCTGCACGAGCGCGAGGGCATCCGCATCCCCCAGAACCTCTCGTACGAGCAGGCCGCGGCGATCCCCGAGGCGTTCCTCACCGCGTACGACGCGCTGTTCAGCCAGCTCGACGTGAAGATGGGCGAGCGCGTGCTGATCCACGCAGCCGGCAGCGGCGTGGGCACGGCGGCGGTGCAGCTCGCGCGCGCCGCCGGAGCGATGGTGCTGGGCACCTCGCGCACGCCGGAGAAGCTGGCCCGCGCCGAGGAGCTGGGGCTGGAGGTGGGCATCGACAGCAGCCGCGAGGACGTGGCCGAGGCGGTGAACCAGGCCACCTACGGCAGCGGCGTGCACGCGGTGGTCGACCTGGTGGGCGGCAAGCTGCTGGAGACCAGCCTGCGCGTGCTGGCGCTGCGGGGACGCATCATCGTGGTGGGCACCACCGGCGGATCGACGGCGCAGATCGACCTGGGACTGCTGCTCCGGCGTCGCATCCACATGTACGGCACCGTGCTGCGCTCACGCCCGCTGGAGGAGAAGATCGCCCTGGCGCGCGAGTTCTCGAAGAGCGTCATCCCGCTCCTCTCGTCCGAGCGCATCCGCCCGGTGGTGGACTCCGTGTTCCCCTTCGCGAAGATCGCGGACGCGCACCGCCGCCTCGAAACGAACGAGACGTTCGGCAAGGTCGTTTTGACGTGGTGAGGTAGGGCGGCGGGCCGTGCTGCGCGGCGCCCTACTGGCTTATCTCCAGAATCTTGGTCGATCCGTCACGGCGTACGAGGATGCTCATCCCGCCGCCGACCGTGTTGGGGTCAGCGCGGCCCACGGCGACTACGAATGCGCTGTCCGGTGCGTGCACCCAAGTAGCGCGCAGTGGTTCACGGAGGGCGGACGGGTCCTCCTTCCGATACGCTTTCATCGCCACCGCGACCGCGGACATGAAGTCGCGCACCTCTGCCGGCTTCCCCGCGGCGCGCGCGGGCCGGTCGTGTCCCGAGCACGCAGCCGTAGCGAGCGTGGCCGCCAGCAGGCACCCGGTAAGCACGGCGCATCTACCTACTACGAGCAAGGGTCCGTGCGTTCCGTTCCTCCGCGGCGTGCGCATTCGCGTTCTCACGAAATCCGGTCGAGCTGGCAGGCCACTGGGCCCTTGCCGGCGTCGGGGATGGTGCAGGAGTAGCCCTTCGCGCTCCGGCCGCCACGGTACCAGGCGACATCGGCCGTCCAACCGTCGTGCGCAAGCGCCAGCGGAGCTACGTAGATGAGCAGGGCGGGACGATGGGTGGCGACCACGTACGCCCCCGACAGGTCCGGCTTGCACTGCGAGCGTGGAAGGATGGTGAGGCCCGGCGCCGCAAGCTCCGCGAGGAGCCGCGCATCGGCATCGTGCGGGTGGAAGAATGGGCCCACACCGACGCAGAGTGCGTAGAGCGTTCGCCACTGCTCCAGGTCGGAGTCGGTGTCGAGCAGATGGCGGATGACGGCAACCTGCGCTGCGACCGGATCTCGGCTCGGGGCGGGCGGAGCCGGCGCCGCACCGCCGAGGAGGAGCGAGGCCGCGGCGAAGAGGCGGGTGAGGACCATCGAGAAACCCTGCACCTGGGTACTCCGCGTGGCGAGTGGCCGGCGTTTCAGCCCGGACATGAGCGACGTGGAGGCTACTCCGAAGATGGGGGCAGGGCAAGCGGGCGGCCGGTTCCGGGGAGACGCGACGGCGGCCGCGCATCTCCCGTACGCCTTCGTGACCCGCGCTCCCTGGCACCCGCGGGGCCGATGCGCCATCTTCCCCGCCCGTTGCGGGGAGGGCCCGCGGCGCACACGAGAAGATGAAGAGACGAGACGATGATCCGACCCGTGGAGATATATCTGAAGAACCCGCCGCCGGACCCCAAGGTGCCGCGGCCGGTGAGGGTGTCGCAGGTGACGTTCGCGGACCTGGCGGAGCCGCAGAGCCAGAACGTGGCGGGCACGCTGTTCGGCGGCGTGCTGCTGGGCTTCATAGACCGCGCGGCGGCGTTCTGCGCCATGAAGCACGCGGGGCGGCCGGTGGTGACCAAGAGCATGGACGAGGTGGAGTTCAACGAGCCCATCTACATCGGCGAGCTGGTGATCGCGCATGCGTCCGTGAACTTCACGGGCACCACCAGCATGGAGATCGGGGTGAAGGTGTTCGCCCAGAACCCGATCACCGGCCAGGAACGCCACACCAACACCTGCTACGCCACCTTCGTGGCGCTGGACGAGAACGGCCGCCCCGCGCCTGTGCCCCCCATCGACCCGCAGACGCCGGACGAGCGCCGGCGGTACGAGAAGGGCCGCGCCCGCCGCGAGGTTCGCCTCGCCCGCCGCCGCCCGCGGAGCTGAAAACGGGGCGCGGAATCCGCCTCGCGCGGCGCCTCCGTGCATCTTCGGAATGGGGTGGAACCTTGCCCGGCAGGGGTGGTACTCCCATGTGCGGGCGCGCCCGGGGAGATGGACGGACGGCGCACCGCACGGCCCCGCACGGGCCGCTCGCGAAGCTTGACGCCGGGGGGTGCACGGGCTAATATGTGCGCCCTTCACGATCCCGCCTCCGGGACCGGCACCGCAAACCTTTCACCCGGCCTGGAATGTCTTTCGCTCTGCACGGCGCGGCGTATCCCATGCACGGCCCCATGCGGGCACGGCTGGGCTCGGCGTCGGCACGGGCGGCCCAGGCTTGGACGAGGCGGGAATAGCGGCGCGCACGCACGCGCTTGCTGTCCCGCCCGGCCGCTTCACCGCGCCGGGCGGTTCGTTTTCCAGGCAGAGCTTTTGCAGGATGCACGAGATTCGCCCCGCGGCGCCATGGGGTGCCACGCGGGGTTCCGTTTCCACGGAAGTGACGAATACCACTATGGCTACGACAGCACGCAAGACCGGGAAGCGGCGGAAGCGGGGGGCCGGGGGCCTCGACGCGGGCTTCGGCGTCGCGTCCGAGGACCAGTCGAGCCTTGACCAATACCTGAAGGAAGTCAGCACGCACGCGCTGCTCAACGGCAACCAGGAGTTCGAGCTGGGCCGGCTGGCGCGCGCGGGCGACGAGACGGCCGTGCAGGAGCTGGTGCGCGCCAACCTGCGCTTCGTGATCAGCGTCGCCAAGAAGTACCAGAACCGCGGCGTCTCCCTCTCGGACCTGATCCAGGAGGGCAACGTGGGCCTGGTCACGGCCGCGCGGAAGTTCGACCCGGACCAGGGCGTGAAGTTCATCTCGTACGCGGTGTGGTGGATCCGCCAGGCGATCCTGTCGGCGCTGGCGAATCAGGGCCGCTCGGTGCGCGTGCCGCTGAACCGCGCCAGCGACCTCGCCAAGATCTTCCGCGAGCGCGAGCGCCTGAAGCAGGAGCTCCGCCGCGACCCCAGCCCGCAGGAGCTGTCCGAGGCCACGGGCCTGTCGCCCGAGATCGTGGAGAGCCTGCAGACGCTGAACGCGGCCGAGATCCGGCTGGACGCCCCCATCGGCGACAGCGACGACTCGCAGCTGATGGACCGGTTCATCGCCGACGAGGCGATCATGACCGAGGACGAGGTGGAGGAGCGCCTGCTGAGCGAGCGGATCGACCGCGCGCTCGACACGCTCCAGCCGCGTGACGCCAAGGTCCTCAAGCTGTACTTCGGCCTGGAGGGCGGCCGCGAGCACACGCTGGAGGAGATCGGCGACATCCTGGGCGTCACGCGCGAGCGCATCCGCCAGCTGCGCGACCGCGCGCTCAAGCGCCTGCGCGAGGGCGAGATGGGCGACGCGCTGGCGTCGTTCGCCGCCGCGTGATGGCTTTCCGCCAGATGGGCACGGAGGCACCCTTCCCACCGGAGGGGTGCCTTTCGCTTTTCCGTTCCCGGGGGCGCCCGTGCTGAGCGGCACCGTGCTGCGCGCGCTGGGCGGCGTGTACGAGGTGGAGACGGAAGAGGGCGTGATGGAGGCGTCGCTGCGCGGCCGGCTGAAGCGCGAGTCGCGCCTGGGCGACAAGGTGGTGGTGGGGGACCGCGTGGAGGTAGCGCGCGACGACGCCGGGCCGGAGACGGCGTGGACCATCGAGTCCGTGGCGGAGCGGCGGACGGTGCTGGCCCGCAAGGCGCCGGGCAAGGCGCCGCGAGCCAAGGTGATCGTGGCGAACGTGGACCAGGTGCTCATCGTCTTCTCGGCCGCCAAGCCCGCGCCGCACCTGCGCATGCTGGACCGCTTCCTGGTGATCTGCGAGGCGAGCGACCTGGAGGCCGTGATCGTGGTCAACAAGCTCGACGTCTCCGGCGAGGCCGAGGCGCGTGCGCTCTTCCGGCCCTACGAGGTGGCGGGTTACCCGGTGCTGTACACGGCGGCCAAGCAGGGGCTGGGGGTCGATTCGGTGCGTGACGCCATCTGCGGGCGGCTGTCGGCGCTGGCGGGGCCGTCTGGCGTGGGCAAGTCCAGCCTGCTCAACGCGGTGCAGCCGGGGCTGGGGCTGCGCGTCGCCGCGGTGAGCGAGGCGGTGAACAAGGGCCGGCACACCACGGTCACCGCGCAGCTGATCCCGCTGGAGTGCGGCGGATATGTGGCCGACACGCCGGGGCTGCGCGAGGTCGGGCTGTGGGACGTGGACCTGGACGACCTGGACTTCCGCTTCCCGGAGTTCGCGGCGCTGATGGGCACCTGCCGCTACACGACGAGCTGCACGCACATCCACGAGCCCGGCTGCGCGATCCGCCAGGCGGTGGACGCCGGCACCATCGACGCCGGGCGCTACGAATCCTACCGCCGCATGATGCTCGGCGAGGACGACGAGTAGGGCGAATCCGCCGGAACAGACCTCGTTAAGGTAGATGAACGGCGGAAGACCAAAAAACGGCGGGGAGCACGGATTGGCGTGTTTCCCCGCCGGTCTCGTTCGATAAACGAATCCGGGTAGATCGGCGTGCGGTCGCGGAGTCTCACCGAAGCGGCTCGGACCATCGGTAGCAGCCCACGGCGGTGGGCTTCGTGCCGTCGTAGCCCGCGGCTTTAGCCGCCAGGGCGATGCTGGCCGCACCGTATGATGGCGCTCCGGAGATGGTGGTCGTTACGCCGATTCGCGAGTGTCTCCCTGCCCGGAGAGGGCGGATGCGATGAATCGCACCCCTACCTCCAGAGGCGTCGGCGTGTTGCCGACCATCGGTCAGGAGTGGAAGGCTACGGGAGGTTGTCGAGGTCGGTGAGGCGGCCGTTCAGTTCAAGGTCGGCGATGAGGACGCCGGGGTCGCGGCGGCGGACCTCCTCGAAGCGTCCGGCCGTCTCCTCGTCTGCGGGAACGACGAGGGTACGGACCTCTTCGATGAAACCGCGGGCGCTCTCATCCGTCAGCGGCGCGTCGCGCGAGGCGAGCGCTTCGTCGATGCGCACGATCAGGCCGGAGAACGGCTGTAGCCACTCGAAGTACGGGTCGCCCAGCAGCGCCTGGAGGAACTGGCCGCTGGACCTGGCGCCGTGCTGCGCCTCGTAGGCCGCGCGCTCGGAGTCGATGAGCGCCTTGTGGAGGCGGAACAGCCCGCGGCGCACGTGCACCAGACGGTCGCGCGTGGGATCGGGCGGAAGCTCGGGCCGGCGTCTCGGCAGTGCCATCGGCGGGATCCTCGTACGTGGGGTCGGGAACATCCACCTCCCGGCGGGACGAAAGAAGCGCGCCAGCCGGACGGCGGCGGGCGCGCAACGTGGTTCGGGAGATGGGCTTCCGCGCATCTCCCGAGCCTCATTCGTGTGCTGGACCGTCGTCTTCCAGCGGCGGCTTCCGTACGTCGGACGTGCGGGTGAGGCGGTGGTGGGCGATGGTGCCGCGGACGCCCGCGGCGAAGAGGGCCCCGAAGACCAGCATCCATAACCAGCCCACGGGCTTTGCGGCGTCGAGCATGGTGGCGAGGCGTGAGGCGAGGAAGTACGCGAGCATGAGGATGGCTGCGGCGCGGCTGCGGCGGTGGACACCGTAGCTGAGCGGCAGCAGGACGGCCGCCTCGGCCAGGCTCAGGCGGTCCACGGAGCCGAGGCTGGCGTACGCCCACGCGGCGAGCACCAGCGACGTGAGGCCGAGCACCAGCCCTGCGGCGGCGCCCAGGCGGACGCCGCGGTCTGCCCGCTCGCGCTCCATCCACTGCGCAAGCCGGAACGCCATCTACCGTGCACCGCAGCGCGACATGTTCAGGCGCCGTGCATCGCGCCGCCTCACATGATCCCATCGGACTGGAAGCGCTCGAAGCCGCGGCGGGTGAGGTCCGCGAGCTGGTCGCGCAGGCCACCGAGCGGCGCCTTGAAGTTGAAGCACGCCTTGCCCTGCATGCGCGCCCGCAGCTCCGGCGAGACGGCCGCAAGCAGGGCTGGGCACGCGTAGACGGGGAAGAGGTGGAAGCTGACGTAGCTCCGGTTGATCACGGCGGAGCCGAAGAGCAGCGGCTTCCTGAACTTCGGGGAATGCGCCACGTTTAGCGAGTACGCATCCGGCCCGTCGCGCGTGACCGTGAACCGGTCCGCGTACGGCGCGAGGATCGCGCGCAGCTCCTGGAAGACGGCGGGGAATGCGTCGGGTGCGGGCAAGGTTCGGCTGCGCGGAAGGCGGGGACTGCGGCAGATACGCGCCCCGTCCGGCGCCGCGGGAGGCGCCGGACGGGGAGGCATGGCTACATCTGCTCGTCGGCGGTGGGGCCGTACATGGGCGGCACCGGCACGTTCAGCAGGCGGAAGTAGACCGCCAGCTGCGCGCGGTGGTGGACCATGTG
>DASRQW010000186.1 GCA_035696245.1 Longimicrobiaceae bacterium
GCGGCCGCGCCCGCGGCCTTCGCCGCCGCCGCGCCGCCCGGCCTCGGCCCCGCCGGGGCCGCCCAGGCCCGGACCGCGGCCCGCACCGGGGCCGCCGCGTCCGCGGCCGCCGCCCTGCCCGCCTCTGTTCTCAGCCATTGCTATTCCCCTAGAACTCGAGGCCGCCCTCGCGGGCGCCCTCGGCGAAGGCCTTGACGCGGCCGTGGTAAAGGTAGCCGCCGCGATCGAAGACCACCGCGGTGATCCCCATCTCGCGAGCCTTCTCCGCGAGCGCCTTGCCGGCCGCCCTGCTCGCCTCGGTCTTCGTCATGCCGTCGGCGCTGCGCTGCTCGCGCAGCGGCGCGGCGAGGGTGGACAACCCCACCAGCGTGCGGCCCTGCGTGTCGTCGACCACCTGACCCTCCACGTGCTTGAGGGAGCGGTAGACGACCAGGCGCGGGCGCTGCTGCGTGCCGCTGACCTTTCCGCGGACGCGGCGGTGCCGCCGCAGGCGGCGGTCCTGGCGCGTCTTGATACGTGCTCTGGCCATCGATCCAATTCCGTTTGAGTGACTATGCGATGATGCGCCGGGGGGCGCGGACGGCTCCTACTTGCCGCCCGCCTTGCCCGCCTTGCGGCGGATCACCTCGCCCTGGTACTTCACGCCCTTGCCCTTGTAGGGCTCGGGCGGACGGAGCGACCGGATCTCGGCCGCGACCTGGCCAACGACTTCCTTGTTCGAGCCCGCGACCTCGACGGTCGTGGGGTTGATCGCGCGCAGCGCGATCCCCTCGGGGGCCCGGTAGTCGATGGGGTGCGAGTAGCCCAGCGCCAGCGTGAGGCCGAAGGGCTTGGTCTCGGCGCGGTAGCCCACGCCCACGATCTCGAGGATCTTGGTGAAGCCCGTGGTCACGCCCTCGACCATGTTGGCCACCAGCGTGCGGCTCAGGCCGTGCAGCGAGCGGTGCTCCGGGGAGTCGCTGGGGCGCTCCACGAGCACCTCGGCGCCCTCGCGCCGCACGATCACCTCGCGGTGCAGCGTGCGCGACAGCTCGCCCTTGGGGCCCCTCACGCTCACGGTCTGGCCGTCGATGTTGATCTCGACGCCCGACGGGACGGAGATCGGCTTTCTTCCGATACGCGACATTGGTTTGTCTCCCCTACCAGATCAGCGCGAGAAGCTCGCCGCCGACCTTGGCGGCGCGCGCCTGGGCGTCGGTCATCACGCCGCGCGACGTGGAAAGCAGCGCCATGCCCAGGCCGTTGCGCACGCGCGGGATCTCGCCCACGCCCACGTACCGGCGCAGGCCGGGGCGCGACACGCGCCGCAGCTCGCGGATGACCGACTTGTCCTGGTAGTACTTCAGGTACAGGCGAAGGACCTTGTGGCCCCCGTCGTCCAGGATCTTGTGCTCGTGGATGTAGCCGTTGTCCTTGAGAAGACGGGCGATCTCCGTCTTCAGCTTCGAGACCGGCATGTCGACCCTCCGGTGCCGCGCGAGCGCGGCGTTCCGGATGCGGGTCAGCATGTCGGCGATGGGATCCGTCACCATGCTGGGCTTCTCCTATAGTATCCGGCGCGGGACCCGGCCGGACTCGTAGGAAGTGAGGTTGTGCCGCGCGGCCCGGAAGGAACGCTCCCCTCCGCCGCGCGGGTGCGGCGGCCGGTGCTACCAGCTCGCCTTGCGGACGCCGGGGATCTCGCCGCGGAGCGCCTGCTCGCGGAAGCAGATCCGGCAGAGCCCGAACTTGCGGATGAACGCGCGCGGACGGCCGCAGCGGTTGCACCGGTTGTAGCCGCGGACGCCGTACTTGGGCGTGCGGTTGGACTTCTCGATCAGGGCCTTGCGCGCCATGTCAGTCTCTTCGTTCGTGTGCTGGTGAGGTGCCGCGGGCGCGGAGCCCGCAAATATAACGGGTCCCGCGCCGTACGTCGACTCCGCCCGGTCTTGGCCGGCCGGCTCAGGCTTCGACGATCACGGGGGCCTGGTCCCGGAACGGCATCCCCATCTCGCGCAGCAGCGCGAGCGCCAGGTCGTCGCGGTCGGTCGAGGTCACGAAGGTGATGTCCATGCCGTGGATCTTGTCCACCTTCTCGTACTCGATCTCCGGGAAGATGAGCTGCTCCTTCACGCCCATCGTGTAGTTGCCCCGGCCGTCGAACGAGCGTCCCGGCACGCCGCGGAAGTCGCGGATGCGCGGCATCGCCACGTTGATCAGGCGGTCGAAGAACTCGTACATGCGCTCGCGGCGCAGCGTGACCGTGCAGCCCACCGGCGAGTTCTCGCGCAGGCCGAAGTTCGAGATCGCCTTCTTGGCGCGGGTGACCACGGCCTTCTGGCCGGTGATCTGGCCCAGCTCGCCCACCACGGCGTCGAGCAGCTTGGGGTTCTTCTGCGCCTCGCCGAGCCCGACGTTCACCACGATCTTGTCGAGGCGGGGAACGAGCATGGGGGTGCTGAAGCCGAACTCGTCCTGCAGCTTGGCGCGGACGGTATTCTCGTAGTACGACTGAAGGCGCGGCTTGGCCTTCGCGGCGGTCTCTGCCATCTGGATTCTCCGTTCCGTATCCCCCCGCCGCATGAGCGCGGAGGGGCGGTCACGATGCCCGTTCCCGTGCGCGCGTCATAAGCGCGCGCGCGCGGGGGGTCAGGCCTTGGGAATGATCTTGCCGGAGCGGACCGACACGCGCTCGCGCTTGCCGTCCTCGCCCTTCACCGAGCGCACGCGGGTGGGCGTGCCGTCGGAGTCCACCAGCATCACGTTCGACGCGTGCACCGGCGCCTCGAACGAGACGATCCCGCCCTCGGGGTCGGTCTGGCTCGGCTTGCGGTGGCGCTTGCGGATGTTCACGCCCTGGATGACGACTCGGTTCTTCTCCGGGTCGACGGAAAGGACGGTGCCTTCGCTGTCCTTGTGGTTCCCGCGGATCACCTTCACGCGGTCGCCCTTGCGGATCTTCATCTTGATGCCGGCCATCAGATCACCTCCGGGGCGAGCGAGACGATCT
>DASRQW010000187.1 GCA_035696245.1 Longimicrobiaceae bacterium
GCCTACCTGGCGTCGTGGCTCGACGAGCCGCTCGACCCCGCCTGGGGCACCGGCGCCCGCCGTGCCGCGGTGCGCAGCTGCGCCCGCAACCTCTTCCGCCGCGGCACGCCGGGCGCCGTGCGCGCCGCGCTCCGCCTCCACCTGGCCAACCGGCTGGGGGTGGACGAGGCGACGCTCGACCCGGCGCCCTTCGTGTGGGAGCACTTCCGCTCGCGCCTCCCCGCCCGCGCCGACACGCCGGGCTCCGCCCCCGGCGCGCTCTTCGGCGCCGAGATCCTGCGCCGCCTGCGCCTGGGCGCGTCCGCCCTGGGCGAGGGGACGCTGCGCGACCTGGGCGCTCCCGAGACCGACGCCGTCACCCTGCACGCGCACCGCTTCTCCGTGGTGCTCCCCCGCGCGCTGGTGCCCACGGCGGCCGACGAGCAGGCGCTGCGTGCCGTGCTGCGGCGCGAGCAGCCGGCCGGCACCGAGGGCGACCTGGTGCTGGTGGAGCCGCGGATGCGCGTGGGCGCCCAGGCCACGCTGGGCGTGGACACCGTGCTGGGCGTCTATCCCCGGGCACGCCTGGCCGTCGACGGCGGCGACGGGGCCGCCGCGCGGCTGGACTACGACTGCCTGCTCGCCGACGCCGAGCCCGGCACCCACCCCGACACGCCGGTGGTGGGCGGCGGCGGCGGCGTCCTTCCCTGGCGCATCTCCTGACCTCCACCCGAGCGAACGCCATGAGCCGAGCGAACGACCCCTACGACCCGTGCGCGGGCGAGGCCAGCGGCGAGCCGGGATGCGCACGCCCGACGCTGGAGCGGCTGCGCTTCTGGAACGGCCGCTTCCTGGTCGCGCGCGACCTGCGCGACCAGCAGGACGACCTGGTCCGGCGGCTGGAGTACCACCAGCACTTCGCCCACGGCTCCGGCATCCTCTGCGGGTTCCGGCTCCGGGAGCACCCGCGCGACGACTGCGAGCGCGACTGGGTGGTGGTGGACGGCGGGATGGCGTACGACTGCTGCGGACGCACGCTGTGGATGCCCGAGCCGCGCGCCGTCCGCATCCCCCGCCCCGCCGCCCCGGCCGGCGAGGCGCCGCCGGGCGGCGCGGAGCCGGGCGGCGCGGAGCCGCCGCAGCCGCCGCTGGCCGCGCCCGGTGAACCGGGGCAGGCGCGCGACGCCGCGGACGATCCGCGCGACCGGCAGGCGGACGATGGCCACGGCGGCCATGGCCATCATCATGACCACCCCGATCACCACGACGATCACGGCCACGGCCACCACGGCGCGGGATCGGGGGAGGATCCGGTCATGCCCGAGCCGCAGTTCTTCCTCGTCGCGCGGCGCAAGGACCGGCCGGCGGACCCGATGCCCGCGCTGTACGCCGACGACCTGGGCGAGCCGGTGCGGCAGGAGTACGGCCGCATCCGCGAAGAGGTGGAGATCGAGGTGGTCCCCGCCGCCGCGGTGTCGCAGGGGTGCTGGCCGCGCCCCAGCCCGGTGACGCCCGAAGACTGCACCCGCGGGCTCGACGACGACTGCGAGGGCGAGGCGGGCGACACCGTGCCCTGCGGGCTGGGGTGCGCCTGCGGCGACCAGGTGGTGCTGGCCGGCCTCTGGCGCGACGCGCGGGGGGTGCTGCGGTGGGACCTGACGCACCGCAAGGTGCTGATCCCGCCGTCGGAGCTCACCCGCATCACCGGCGTCAACTGGCCACACGGGGGCGAGGTGAGGCTCGGCCACCTGAGGAAGCAGATGAACGGGCAGCTCATCGTCCGCTTCTCGCGCCGCCTGCGCCCGGCGGAGGGAGACCGGCGAGGGATCAACCCGATGACCTTCGAGCTCTCCTACCTGGGCGAGTCGGGGACGTGGAAGCAGGTGATGCCGGACCCGGGCGATCCCGGCGAGCGCAATCCCACGCTCTCGTCCAACCGGCGGTGCGCCGTGTTCCAGATCCCCAGGGACCTGCTGGACGGGCGCTACAGCCTGGCCGGGACCACCGTGCGCGTCCGCGTCCTGGGAGACTTCCTGCTCGACTGCCACCGCCGCCCCGTGAGCGCCGCCCACACCGGCGGCGACGTGAACGGCCGCGGCAGCGGCAACGGCGTGCCGGGCGGCACCTTCGAGAGCTGGTTCTACGTCCGCAACTCGTGGAAGGAAGACGACCGATGAGCGCCACGGCCTCTCGAAGCGGCGGGTGCGGCTGCGGCGGCGCCGCCGGCAGGACCGCCGGGTACGGGTGCGACGACACCCAGCCGCGCCAGGTGATGGGCGGCTGCACCTGCGCCGAGCCCCTGCGCTGCGGCGTCCCCTGCCTGGAGCGCCCCCTGTTCAGCGCCGGGCAGCTGCTCACCGCCGACTCGCTGCGCCTGGGCCAGCGCTATCTCCACGACCGCTTCGCCCTGCGCCGCTACCTGGACGGCGTGGGCGTCGTCTGCGGGATGCACGTGCGCTGCGACCCCGAGCGCCCCGGCTGGATCATCGTGGACGCCGGCTACGCCGTGGACGCCTGCGGCGGCGACCTGGCGCTCTGCGAGCCGGTGGGCTTCGACCTGTGCGCCGCGGTGAACGCGTGCCCCCGCCCCACGCTCCCCTGCGGCGACGACGTGGCCCCGGCGCAGCAGGTGGAGACCGGGCCGCTGGAGCTGGGTCCCGTGTTCCCCGGCACCACCCAGCCCGGGAAGCTCCTGGCGGTGCTCACCGGGCGCGTGTTCGACAGCACCGGCGCCCCGCTGGCCGGGGCCGTTATCCACCTCGACGGCTTCCCGTTCCAGGCGCAGACTGGCACGGATGGCGCCTACCGGCTGGAGTTGGAAGCGAACCGCATCTTCACCGTCAGCGCGACGCAGCCCGGGTACCGGGTGGCCACCCGCTCCGCCATGCTGGCGCTGAACCAGATCACCACGGCCGACTTCCCCCTGGTGCGGCCGCAGCCGGCGACACCCCAGCCGCCGGCCGACACCACCTGCGTGTACGTGCTGCGCGCCGAGCCGGTGTGGGAGGGGTGCGACCCGGTGCCGGTGGTCACCCGCCCGGGCCCGGCCGATCCCCGGCCCGAGTGCCGGCCCTCGCGCGAGGCTGCGTCCATGCGCCTGTGCGTGCAGCCGCTGGCCGAGCCCAATCCCGAGGCGCGCGCGGCCGACCGCACTGACCGCTTCCGCCGCCTGGGGCAGCCGCTGTTCGAGCGGCTTGGCACCGCGCTGGAGGCGGGCGGCAAGCCGGCCGAGACCGTAGTGGACGCGCTGCTGCGCTGGGTGCGCGAAAACCCGCCGCGCTCCGTCTGCGGCACCGCCACGCTGCTCTCCGAGCTGCGCCGCGCCATCCGGGGCGAGCCGCCGAAGTGCGACCTCCCCGAGTGGGTGCGCCGCAACCCCGGCCACGCGCTGGTGGAGATCGTGGGCCATCTGGTGGACGACCTGCGCGAGGGGTTCCTGGCGCTGGCCTGCCACGACTGCGCGCCCCACCCCGGCGTGCGCCTGGCTCACGTGGTGATCGACCCGCGGCTGGCCGGGTGCTCCGGCACCGGCTGCCACATCGCCGGGATCGACACTCATCCTCCCGCGCGCGAGGCGCTGCACCCGCTGGGCACCTGGTGGCGCGGCGACCGGGTGCCGCTCTACGACGGCTATTTCCGCCCCGTACACGACGCCGCAGTGCTCCTCACCGGCCGCGGGCTGACCGTTACCCCGCGCGACGCCGCCCAAGCCCCGTACACGCCCGAGATGAACTACCTGGTGCGCGGATGGTTCGAGGAGAGTGAGGGCGGCGGCCAGCTCCGCCGGCTGGGCGTGTACCAGCAGGCCGAGCTGTACGCGGGCTACGCGTCGAGGGTGGTGCTGTGGACCGTCGCGGGCCGCGTGGTGTGCATCGAGACCCTCACCCCCGGGGGCGAGAACCTGCCCCGCTTCTCCTGTGTCGAGTACCTGACTGGCCCGCTGACCATGCAGGCCGAGCCGCTGCGCGGCGAGGTCAGCCAGGAGGTGTCGACGCCGACGGAGATGGAGGCCGCGGCCCTGCGTGACCGGTCCAGCGTGCTGGCCGAGGAAACCGCGGCGACGGCGGCGGGCGGTGGCGGAGTCGTGATGGCCCCGCCGACGCTACTCGCGGCGCTGGACCCAGCCCCGCTGGAGAAGCTGATCACCGGCATCGGCCTCAAGAGCGAAGCGGAGTTCTTCCGCCAGGGGATCCGCACCCTCACGCAGCTGGCCGCGGCCGACTACCAGAACGTGCACGCCGCGCTCGGCGGGAGGTTCCCCCTGGCGCCCGAGATGTTCGCGGCGATGCGCGAGCAGGCGCGGGAGTACATGGACGGCTCGCGCACCGTGCCCTGGGCCGACCTGCAGCTCTGGGCCGCCGCCGCGCGCGCGCGGCTGGACCCGGTCGACGGGAGGACGGCATGAGCACGGCCAACGGCACCGGCGCGCAGCCCCCACTGGCGCGCAACGACTACCGCGAGGGGCAGATCCTGCGCGCCCGCGACCTGGAGCGCGAGAGCGGCTACTTCCTGGCGCGCGGCCGGCAGCACGTCGCGCTCGCGCACATCCCCGGCATCCTGCACGGCTTGCAGCTGAACGTGTTCGAGCGGGGGACCGAGAACGGGCTGGACGAGGCGAAGCTCGCGGAGAAGGGGGCCACGCCGCTGGACCTGTACGTGGAGGCGGGTGTGGCGGTGGACGCGTACGGCCGCCTGGTGGGCGTGCCGCGGCGAGAGCAGGTGCGCGCCGAGCTGGCCACCGCACCCTCGGTGCTGCGCGCCGGGTGGTACCGCGTGGTGCTGCTGTACGACCGCTCTGCTGGCGCGGGGACCACCGGGGGCGACGCCTGCGCGGGCGCCCCCGGCTCGGTGGGCGGCGGGCGCACCGTGCGCGAGGGATACCGTATCCGGCTCCGCGACGCCTACGAGGCGCTCCCGGACCCGCCCACGCCGGGCGAGCTCGTGGACGGGCCTTCCGACCGGCCCGAGGACGAGGCGCCGGTGCTGCTGGGGCTGGTACAGTGGAACGGCCTGGACTCCTTCATCGGCTTCTCGCTGGTGGGCCGACGGTACGCGGGGGTGACGGCGCAGGCAGTGGCCTCGCCCGACGAACGCGCGCGCGTGGAACTGCGCGACGGCGCGGGGCGGCTGGCCGTGCGCGTGGCCGACCAAGCGCCGGTGGGAAAGACGGCGCCGTTCCACGACGTGTTCCGTGTGGACGACCGGGGCGGCGTGTGGGTACGCACCGGGATCGACGCGGGCCCCGAGGGCGTGCGTCTGCGCCGCGACCCGGACGGGCAGGAACAGAGCCTGTGGCAGGTGAAAATGTCCTCCACGCCCGACGGCTCGTCGTTCGGCAAGAAGCCGGGGAGCAAGCCGGGCGAAGAGGTGGAGGTGGGTGAGCCTCCGGAGTACGCGCCCGGCGAGCAGGAGATGCGGATCGTGTTCGAGCGTGCCGACGTCCCTCAGGGGCGCCGCCGCGTGGTGATCGGCCACGTGGACCGCAGCGACGGCGCATTCCTTCCCGCGGTGGTCGTGTACGACCGGCCCCCCAACGCGCAGCGCGACGGCGGTTCCACCGTGGAAGTATGGGGCGACCTCTTCGTCCGCGGCACGGCGTACCTGGCCGGGGCACAGCGCGTACCCCGCGGCGGCACTCCCAAGGGCGGCGGCGACGACGAGCTGGACGTGCTGTTGCGCCAGCTCGCGGGGCCGCTGGCGGGCGCCTTCCGCGCGTTCCTGCTGAGCGACCCCAAGTGGCTGAACGACCTCACCGCCATCCTTGCCGCCAGGGTGTCGAAGGACCAGGCGCTGGTGGACGCCTTCACCGCGGCGCTGCGCGGGAACGTCGCGTTCGTGTCGGCGATCGCGGCCGAGGCGGCCGACGACGTGGCGGCGGCCCTGAGCACCGACGCCGGGCTGCGCACCGCCGTCGCCACGCAGCTCGAGGGCGACCCGCCGTTCCTTGCGGCGCTGGTCACCTCGCTGGGCAGCAGTGCGCAGCTGGCCCAGGCGGTGGCCGCCCATCCGGCCGTGGCGCAGGCGCTGGCAGCCCTGCCCTCGTTCATCACCAGCGTGGCCAACGCCGTGGCGCTGCAGATCTCCACCGTCGCGACGCTGCGGGCCACGGTGACCACGGCGGTGGTGGCGCGCGTGGTCCAGGACGCGGCCACGGCCAACGACCTGGCCCAGGCCGTGGCGGCCCGGTTCACCGCCACGCCGGCGATCGCCAACACCGTCACCGACGCGGTGACGGCGCGGGTGGGCGCCGACCTGCCGCGCAGGACGGCGCTGCGCAACGCGCTGGGGATCTGACCACCCATGAGGGACGCCGTGGGCACGCTCCGCATCGCGCTTCCCGGCCGCCCGGCCGCGGACACCCGCGCGCTGGCAGCGCTGGTGGCGGCCGGCGCGGCCGCGGCGCCGGCCGCCACCGCCGCTGGCGGCCGCGTGGTGCTGGTGCGGCGCGCGCGCGTGGTGCTGGCCATCGCGGGCGCGTCTGCCGAGGCGCTCGCGGTACAGGCGGGGCGCGCGCTGGAGGGCGCCCTGCACGGCGCGCTCCGCCGTCCGCGGTCGGCGGACGACGTGCTCGTGTTCGCGTCCACCGCCGAGTACCTGGCGCACTTCGTGGAGGAGCTGGCCGGCGGACGCGGGGTGGACGTGTGGTACTTCCGCCCGCTGCTGGCGTGCCGCGGGCGCGGGCTGGGCGAGACGCTGGCCAGCCTGGCCCGCGCCGAGCCCGACGCGTGGCCCGGGGTGCTGCGCATCCTGCGGCGCCGCGGGCTGCTGGGCGGCCTCCTGGCGCGCCTCGGCGGCCCCGACCGCAACGTGCTGCGCGGCGTTCCCGCGCCGCCCCCGCGCCTGCTGGAGCACGCCGAGGGGTGGCCGCTCTTCGGGGCCGCGTGGGAGGCGGCCATGGCTGCGGTCGCGCCCCGGCCGGACGCCCCGTCCCCCGCCCCGTCCTCCGCCCCGTCCTCCGCCCCGTCCCCCGCCCCGCCGCCCGCGGACCGCCGGCCGCCGGCGCTCTCCGGGACGGCGGAGACGGCCTTCCGGCGCTACCTGGCCACGCATCCCGCCGCCCCGGAGAGCTGGGGCGACGTCGCCTCGCTCGGCGCGTGCGTGGCGGCCATGCTCGGCTGGCTGCTGGCTGGCGCCGCGGCGCCCCTCGACGTCCCCGCGGCCGAGGCGGCGCTCGCGGCGCATCCGTGGATCGACCCCGCGCCCGCACGCCGCGTCCTCCGCGCGCGCTCCGCCGTCGCGGAGAGCGCGGGGACGCGCCGCACGCCGTCCGGCCGCCTGCGACCCATCGACGCGGAAGACGACGCATCTCCCGACCGCGGTGCACCCTCGCGAGCGTACGGGGAGAGCCGTCCATCCCCACGCGACGCGTCCGCCGGTGGCCCGGAGGAGGCGGTCGCGCGGGGATCGTCATCCCCCGACGCCGTGGACGAGGGCGCCACGCCGGCGCCGCGCGGGCGCGCAACGGGCGGATCGATCAACCGCACGCAGGCGCTGCGCTACCTCCACGCCGCGCGGCTGCTCGCGTCGCCGTCCTCGCCCCCGGCCATCCTGGCGGCGTCGGCGGACGATCCGCTGCTGGAGTACGAGGACGAGGTGTGGACGATCGACGGCGCCGCCGCGCACCTCGCGTCCGCCGGTGCCGCGCCGGGCGTGGACCGGGTGATGGCGCTGCTGGAGGGAGACGGGCAGCCGCCGGGCACCGCGTCCACTGGCCCGCGCGACCGGGCGCTGCTCACCGTGACCGCCGCGGCGCGACAGCTGGACGACGCGGGGCGCCGCGAGCTGGCCGCCGCGCTGTCCAGGCTGGCGCGCGCGCGGCCGCCGCTGCTGGAGACGGACGCGGCGGGGCTCTTCTTCCTGGTCCGGCCGCTGGTGGACCTGGGTGTGCCCGGGCTGGCCTCGCGCGCGGGCATGGCGCCACCCGCGCTGCGCGCGCTGCTGCACGCGGCGGCCGTGTCGGCCGCGGGCGCGCCCCCGGGCGACCCCGCCGCCGGGCTGTTCGCGTGGGGCGGGCCGCGCGGCGAGTGGGCGCCCGAGCCGGCGCCGGCGGACGACGGTCCGCGCCGCGTGGAGCTCGCCGC
This sequence comes from Longimicrobiaceae bacterium, assembly GCA_035696245.1. NCBI lineage: Bacteria > Pseudomonadati > Gemmatimonadota > Longimicrobiia > Longimicrobiales > Longimicrobiaceae > Longimicrobiaceae bacterium. The sequence goes on from DASRQW010000187.1 coordinate 8,061, forward strand.
GTCGCTGTGCGCGCAGGCCCGTCGGCACGGGCTGGCCCCGGGCGAGCCGGGGGAGGGGGACGACCTGCCGGGGCTGCTGGTCCGCGTGGCGTGCCTACAGCTGGTGCGGTGGGTGCGCGGCTTCGAGGGCAGCACGGTCGAGTTCACGCTGGTGCGCTTCGTCCGCCGCCCCGGCGCGGTGCACGTACCCGCGTCTGGCGCGCTGGAGGTGCGCTGGCCGGCCTCGGGATACGACGTGGTGCTGGAGCGCGCGGGGTACCTCGACCCGCTGGGCGCAGTCCCCTGGTGGGACCGCCGCGGCGTGCGGTGGGAGCAATGAGCGCGCTGGCCGAGGCCGCCGCGCGGCTGGAGGCGCTGCTCGCCGCGCTGCTCGCCGCGCGGCTGGGCGCGGAGCACGCCGACCCCGGCGTGCTCCCCGGCGCCGGGGGCGACGAGCAGGCGCTGGCCGCCGCGCGCGCCGCCGCCGCCGGCGCGCTCGGCGACCTGGAGCTGGCGCCGCTGGACGACGCGCTGGACGGGCTGGCCGAAGCCGCGGGGATGGACGACGCGGCCCGGCTGGTGCTGGCCGCCGCCCTGCTGGTGAACCTGGACGACCGGCTGTGCCGCGCGGTCGGGCTTCTCCACGACGACGTCAGCCGCACGCGCCCCAGCATGGGCCTGCTGGCGCGGATGCTCGAAGACGCCGCCCCGCGCGCCGCGGTGCTGGCGGCGGCCGCCCCCGCCGGCCCGCTGGAGCACGGCGGGATGATGGAGCTGGCCGGCGCCTACGGCGACCCCGACGCGCCGCTGGCCAGCCGCGAGGTGGTGCTGCATCCACGCGTGCTCGAGGCGCTGCTGCACGGCGCCGCCCTCGCCCACGCCGACCCGGCGTGGACCGGCATCCTTTCGCTCGAGTCCCCCGCCCCGCCGCACGCGAATGGTCCGGGCGATCCGGACGATGCGGACCAGCCCGCCACGCCGGCCGGCCCGGCGGATCCGGACGAAACGGGGGACGCGGATCCTCCGGCGACGCCCACGGACGGGTCCACCGGCGGCGGGAGCGCGGCTTCGGGGGAGAGCGATGGCGCGCCCGGGGAGGACGACGGCGCGGAGACGGTGCGCCGGGTGCTGACGGCGCACGGCGGCGGCCGGCGGGTGGGGCTGCTGCGCGTGGGGCCCGACGTGGAGGCCGCGCTGGAGCCCGCGCGGGCGTTCGCGCGCGCCGAGGGGCTGGCGGTGCTGCGCGTGGACCTCTCCGCCGCGCTGACCCGCGGCGACGGCCCCGACGCGCTGCTGCGCGCCGTCCGCCGCGAGAGCGTGCTCACCGGCGCGCTCCCGGTGTGGACGCGCCTCCCCTCGCGCGAGGCGCTGGCCGACCCCGAGCTGCCGCGGCGGCTGGCGCACCTGTTCATGCGGGCGCCCGCGCCGCTGGTGGTGCACGCCGAGCACGGCTGGACGCCCCCGGCCGACCTGCCGCTGGTGCTGGTGCCGCACCCCTCGCCCGCGCCCGACTTCGCCGCGCGGCAGGCGCTCTGGCGCCGCGACGACGGGGTCACGCCGGGCGCCGCGGACGACGAGGACGCGCGCGCACTGGGCGCGTCGTTCATCCTGGCCCGTGGCGCCGTGGCCGCCGCGCGCGCGGACGCCGCCGCGAGCCAGGCCGTCCTGGGCGGCGACGCGGCCGAGCACCTGCGCCGTGCCGCGCACCGCCAGTCCTCCGCGCGGCTGGTGCGCTTCGCCCGGCGGGTGACCCCGCGCGCCGGGTGGGAGGAGCTGGTGGTCCCGCCCAGCGTGCTGCGCCAGCTCCGCGAGGTGGAGTGGCGCGCCGCGCACCGCATGCGCGTGTTCGAGGAGACCGGCTTCAGCCGAGGGCGCCGCGGCTTCCTGGCGCTGTTCGCGGGCGCCAGCGGCACCGGCAAGACGCTGGCGGCCGAGGTGATCGCCGCCACGCACGGCTTCGACCTGTACCAGGTGGACCTGGCCGGCGTGGTCAGCAAGTACATCGGCGAGACGGAGAAGAACCTGTCGCAGGTGTTCGAAGACGCCGAGAGCACGCACGCCATCCTCTTCTTCGACGAGGCCGAGGCGCTGTTCGGCAAGCGCAGCGAGGTGAAGGACGCGCACGACCGCTATGCCAACCTGGAGATCAACTACCTGCTGCAGCGGGTGGAGGCGTACGACGGCGTGGTGATCCTGGCCACCAACCTGCGCCAGAACATGGACGAGGCGTTCCTCCGCCGGCTCGACCTGGTCGTCGAGCTTCCCTTCCCCGGCCAGGACGCGCGCGCCGGGATCTGGCGCCGCGCCTTCCCGCCCGGGGTGCGGATGGCGGACGAGGTGGACGCCGACGAGCTGGCGCGGCGCTTCCGGCTCTCCGGCGGCTCCATCCGCAACTGCGCGGTGGACGCGGCGTTCCGTGCCGTGGCGCGCGACGGGGGGCAGCCGATCACCATCACGCGGGGCGACGTGCTGCTGGCCGTGGGGCGCGAGTACCAGAAGCTGGGCCGCCCGGTCACGCGCGCCGAGTTCGGCGACGCGTACGCCGAGGTGATGGACACCCTGTTCACGGCCGCGGGAGGGGGCGATGGCCAGGCGTAGGGCGAGCCGCGCCGCCGTGCGCGGGCGTGAGCCCGAGGGCAAGGGCCCCGAGGCGGCGAAGACCGCCGCGCGCGCCCCGCGCCGCGAGCCCTCCACCGGCCCCGGCGCGGACCGCGCCCTGGCGCGCAAGGTCGGCGAGGAGAAGGCCCAGCGCATGGGGGCGGAGCCGGAGGGCGGGCCGCCGGGCGTGCACCGCGTGCCACAGGAGCGGGGGGCCGGGAGCCATGCGGTTCAGCGACAGCACCTGCCGGGAAATGGGAAGACGCAGGGGCTCGATCCCACGAGCAATCCGGCGCTGGGCGCGGCCGAGCGGGCGAAGCTGTTGATCAAGCAGGGCTTGAGTGGAGGCAAGCAATCCCCCCCGTCGGGCGAGAATCAGGTCTTCGCAAGCTTCGTGGCACTGCTCAAGAAGCTCGACAAGTTCGAAGCAAGCCTGAGGGGCGGCGCCCCGGGCAAGCTCGCATTGAACATGTATGGAACGAGTGGCAAGGGGAGCAAGCAATCGACGGCCGCGCGGCCGGCGAAGGACGTCGTCTGGGGCAGCGACCGGAGCCTGGACCTGGAGGAGATCTTCGCGCTGATGAACGGTGTGATTCTCTCCGTGAGCAAACCCGGCGAGATCTTCAGCACTCCGGGGGACCTGAAGGAACAACCCGCCGAGTTCGTGCTGGATTGGCAGCAAAAAATTGTGGAGCTGAAGGAAGCTCTCGAAAAGATCGAGAAGGAAAAAAAGGGGAAGGAGCAGGCTCGTCGCGACGACTCGACCCGGGTGTCCGAACTGCTGCACAAGGTGCAAGAGCTTACGAAGCGCGTCAGCTTCGATTTCCAGAAGTTGAAGGACGATCAGCCGAAGTCGGCTGCCAAGGACAAGACCACGCCGGAGGCCAAGCTCCAGAAACCGACCACCGTGGGGGCCACCGTCACCGGCACACCTCCGCGGTCCTTTGTCACCAGCACCTTCCAGGTCCCGAAATCACCTTTAGACAGCGAACCCGAAGCCCTACCCTTTTTCCAGTTCTACATCAAGGCTGGAGGTGG
>DASRQW010000188.1 GCA_035696245.1 Longimicrobiaceae bacterium
TCCTGCGCTTGCGACTCACCGTCGCATGTGGCTCTGGTATCCTGCGCTCCCTCGCGGATGCTAACCCACGTCGAGCCAGGGGCCCAGCCCTTCCATATTTTCTACGCCCGCGTCACGCTCGCTGCGCAGCGCGAGTCGCCAGCCGCCCGGCTGCGAGGGCGCAACTCGACCCATACCAGGCCCGGAACTGGGCTAATGGCGTGCCTTCCCCCGCTTGCGGGGGAGGGCAGGCGAGCCTTGCGAGCCGGGTGAGGCCCACAAAAGCCGCGGACCCCTTCCGGAGCCCGCGGCTTTCTACATCCCCCATCCATCACCGCGCGACGCTTACGCCTCGCCGTGGCCGCTGTTCTCCGAGCGGCCCGACGCGCCGCTCTCCGTCTGCCCGGACGTGGAGCCCGAGGCGTTCATCCCGCCCGTGCGCGCGCCGGAGGTGCTGCCGCCCGTCACGCCCATCCCACCCGTGGCGCCCGAAGCCGAATCGGTGGAGCCGGACGATCCGGACGACATGCCGCTGCCCTGCGAGCCGCCGCGCTGCTGGGACTCGCGCTGCTGGCCCGTCTGCGAGCCGCCGGACTGGCCGCCGCGGCCCTGCTGCTGGCCGCCCATGCCGCCGCGTCCCATCTGCCCGCCTGCCATTATCCCCCCGCCATGGCCGCCGCGAGCGGGCTCGGAGATGGTCTCCAGCGTGTGCGCCACGCGGTCCTGCCCCTGGTGGCTGCTGATGTCGGTGGCGAGGTCGGCCTGCGCGACGATGCCCACCAGCCGGCCGTCGCGGTCGGTGATGGGCACGCGGCGCACCTGCTCGCGCTCCATGAGCTGCATGACCGCCTGCACGGAGTCGTTCTTGTTGCACGTCTCCAGCTCGGTGGTCATCACGTCCATCACCGTGGTGTCGCCGCCCTTGCCCTCGGCCACGGCGCGGATGGCGATGTCGCGGTCGGTGATCACGCCCTTCAGGCGGCGGCTGGTCTCGCTCTCCACGACCGGGATGATGCCCACGTCCATGTCGCGCATCTTGCGCGCGGCGTCGGCCAGCGTGGTCTGGGGCGTGACGCACTCGGGGTTCTCGGTCATGATGTCCGAGGCGCGCATCCGCCGCAGCTCGTCGCCCATCTGCGACTGCGACCCGCCGGTGCTCCCCATCGCCGAGCCGGACGAGGTGCCGCCGGTCATCCCCCCGCTGCGCCCGCCGCTCGAGTTCGCACCCGTGCGGCCGTAGCCGGAGTCACCGCTCTCGTACCCGCCGCTGCCGTAGCCGCGGTCCGACGTGCCGCCGTACCCGCCCGCCGATCCGTACCCGCCGGTGGCTCCGTAGCCGCCGGCCGAGCCGGAGCCTCCCGTCGACCAGCCGTTGTTCATCCCCCGGCCCATGCCGCCGCCGTACGAGCCCTGCGAGCCGTAGCCACCCATCGACCCGCCCGCGCCGTACCCGCCGGACGACCCGCCGCCGGTGTAACCGCCGCTCGTGTATCCGCCCCCGCCCGAGTAGCCGCCGCCGGTCGAGCCGCTGCGGTTGCCGGAGCCCATGGTGTAGCCGCGGTCCTGCGAGCCGTAGCCGCGCCCGCCGCCGTACATCCCCTGCCCGCCCGTCCCGCCGCCGTAACCGCCCTGCGAACCGCCGGCCGAGAAGTCGTTGTCGTACGCGCCGCCGCCGGAGCCGAAGCCGCTGTGCTCGCCCACGTCGCCGCCGTCGTGCGCGTCGGAGCGCATGCCGCCGGAAGCGCCGGAGTACCCGTCGGAGCCCATGCCGCCGCGGCCGTAGCCGCCCGAGTACGCGTCCTCGCCCCAGGCGCCGTTCGAGCCGCCCTGGTCGTAGCCGCCGCCGCGCATGCCCCACTGCCCCTGCTCGTAGTCTCGTCCGTAGCGCGCCATGTCGTGGCCTCCTTGCGTTGAGATTGAGCCTCCGGCGTGTGCCCCGCTGGGGCCGCCGCCGCCCCGCGCGCCCGCCCCGTGTGCGGGGTGGGAGAACGGCCGGAGCTTGCAAGAGACGCGCCTTGCGGCGCACGGAGTTACGCGCTCCGGGCCCTCCTACTCCGCCATGCGAGGACGGCGTAGCCGACCAGCGCGATAGCCGCGAAGCTGAACCACTGTACCGCGTAGCTCAGGTGCGGGCCCTCGTCCAGCGGCGGCACGGGAACGCGCTGGAGCGGCGCCCCGGCCTGCGCGGCGGACGGAAGCTGCTGCACGTACAGCGGCAGCAGGGGATGCGGATACCGCCTGCGCAGCGCCGGCAGGTCGAGCCGGCGAAAGGAGAGCGTCCGCGCCGCTCCCGAGGTGGACGGCATCCCCCCGTCGCCCGTGACCGGCACCTCCTGGAAGACGCCCTCCACCACGCGCTCGCCGGGCTCCGCCAGCGGCCGCGTGTCTACCGTAGCCCCGTCCGGCGATGGCGCCCAGCCGCGGTTGACGAGCACCGCGCGGGGGGTGCCGGAGATGCGCAGCGGCGTCACCACGTGCACGCCCGGACGCTCGTCGTGCACGCGCCCGCGGAGCACGACCTCGCCCGCGGGATCGTACGTGCCGGCGACGCGAACCCGCCGGTCGATGAAGCGCGCCGGGTCGGCCTCCACGGCGGCCACGGTGGTGCGGTCGAGCGGCATCACGGGCAGGGCGAGGGCGCGCTCCCACTGCGCGTTGCGGGCGCGGCGCTGCTCCAGCCGGTGCAGCTGCCAGAACCCCAGGCGCACGCACGTGGCTGCGACGACGACGGCGATCACCGCTCCGAGGGCGGTACGGACGGACGCTTTCAACGGAAATCCTTCACGGGTCGGGAGATGCACGGCGGACGGGCTCCGCCGCGGACGGGGAAGAATACCGCGGATGCGTGGCGGCTTCAACGACGGGAACGACGATGGGGCGCCGGAGTGAACCCTGGCGCCCCATCTTCCGTCCTTCTACGTCCTTCTACGTCCGGCCCGATGCGCCCGTAGATGCGTATCGCCGGGCGGAGATGCTTCAGCCCGGCAGGCGGTCCGGGTCCAGGCCGTACACCTGCTCGTGGGCGAGCTGCGACGGGTGGTGGTGATGGCCGTGCTCGTGCGGCTCGTGGTGCTCCACGCCCGCGCCGAACAGCCCGCCCACCACGCCGGCCACGGTCTCCATCGCCACCTCGCGCAGGTGCGACAGCGTTGCGCCCAGCGCGCCGACGCCATGCGACTCCTCGCCGGACCCGTGCCCGGTGGCGTAGAGTCCGTGCGTCTCCGTGCCCTCCAGCCGGTCCATGCGCTGGCGCAGGTCGCGGAGCTCTTCCTCCTGCGTGCGGGCCAGCTTCTGCAGCCCGCGCGCGCGGCCCTCCCAGGTGTGGGCCAGCTCCTTCCACTCCGCGTCGTGCCCGTCGTGCCCATCAGCCCCATCGCCGTAGACCGCCTCGGCCCGGCCGTTGCCGTCGCTGCCGCCGGTGAGGAGGCCCAGCAGCAGGCCGCCCGTGAAGACGGCACCGACACTCAGCATGGGCCGCTCGCGCACGGGCGACATCACGTCCAGCCGGTCCTGCAGCTTCTCCTTCTTGCGCAGCAGCACCTCTTCGATGGTGTCGATGGTCGACGACATGCGGGCGCGCGTCTGCTCGATCTCGCTGCGCGCCACGTCCGGGTCGTCGGTCGCGGCCACCTGGCCCACGGCGCCGGGGGTGGCGTGCGCGGGAAGCAGGTGGTCGGGCTGGCGGATGGGCTCGTTGCTCACGCCGCCCAGCGCGTGCCCTGCGGCCAGCGCCTCGCCGCGGTTCAGGGTGCCGTCGTCGTCGCGCCGCGTGGTGCCGTCGCCGGCTACGTAGGTCTCTGCCATGGACGCCCCCTATGAGCGAAGAAGTCGGCCGACGACGAAGCCGGCGATCGCGGCCACCACCAGCGTCTGCAGCGGGCTCTCGCGCACGTGCTCCTCGAAGCCGCCCTGCAGGTCGCGCACTCCACGGGCCGCTCCCTGCGCGGCGCCGCCCACCCCCGCCAGCCGTCCCTCGCCCTCGGGGTCGAACATGCCCGAGATGCGGTTGCCGGCGGCCGACAGCCCGCCCGCCACCGAGCCACCCAGCGCGCCGGCGCGGTCCTTCACGGCATCCACCACCTCGCCGACCCTCTCGCGCACCGTGTCCAGCGCGCCGCCGCCCTCGCCGCCGCCCAGGTAGCGCACCACCCAGTCGTGGTGCCGCTCCTCGTCCAACGCGTTCTGGTCCACCACGCGCTTCACATAGGTGGGCCAGGCGTTGGCGGTGCGGGCGTACGCGTCGTACTTGCCGCGCACCATCGCCTCGTTGGTGCGCCAGGCGATGAGGATGCCCTTGTCGCCCGCGAGTGCGCCGACGCTCTGCAGCGCCTCCTTGAGCGGCCCCGTGTCGTGCGGCTCGTTCCTGGGCACGCCGCCCAGCTCGCGGATCAGCTCGTTGAGCGACAGGATGTGGCGCTCATGGTCGCGGCGGAAGCCGGCGATCTGCATGGCGGCGTCGCGGTCCTGCAGCTTCTCCATGGCGATCTCGTACGCGCCCACCGCGTCGTGGTCCAGCTGAAGGAGGTCGTTGAGGCCCTCCAGCACGTCCGCGATGATCGCGGCGTGGGTGCCAAGACCAGTCGTTTCCATGTCCACGGTCCTCCTTGCCTGGGTTGACAGAAGCAGCGTTGCGCCGTGCCGTCGCGCACCCGGAGGGCCTCGCCGGCCCCTCCCGTCCGTCGCGGTCCCCGCCGCTCGCCTGGCGTGCGGGGAGAGCCCTGGCGCTATGCACACTCCATTCCAGCGGGCGCCGTACCGCGGGACCCCGCGCCGCGCCTGGACATCCGCCGCTCGCCCCGCTCTGGGCGGGCTCGCCGGGCTCCGGATTTGCGATTGCGGGCGGTGACGGCGCGGCCGCCCGGCGCGTCCTCCCAAGCGGGGGCGCGCGGCCGTGGGCGCCCGCGACAACGACACGCATCCAGGAGTCCTGAACCATGAGACGAATCGTCCGCGGCACGCTGCTCGCCGCCTTCGCACTGCTCCCGGCCTGCGCCTCGCTCGGTTCGCTGGGCCAGATCCTCCAGCCGCTCAGCTTCCAGGTGGACCACGGGCAGCAGGCGCAGCTCCGTCTGGTGGGCCCCTCCTTGGGCAACCCGCTGGGCGGCGCGGGAATCCGCCTGTTCGCGCGGGTGCGCAACCCCAACCCGCTGGGCCTCACGCTCAGCCGCATCCAGGGCGGGCTCTCGCTGGAGGGCCACCAGGCCGCCAACGTCAACTTCCCGCTCGGCCTCCCTCTCTCCGCCGGGCAGGAGACGGTGATCCCGCTGGACATCACGGTGAGCTTCTCGCAGCTGGGCGGCCTGGCGGACGTGGCGAGCAAGGCCCTTCGCGGCTCCCCCATCCAGTACCGCCTGGACGGCAACTTCGCCGTGGACGCCGGCCCCCTCGGCCAGCCCAGCTTCGGCCCGATGACGCTGCTGGAAGGGAACCTGGCCGTCACGCGATAGATCGCGGATGGTCGAACGACGGCAGGACGATAGGATGGTAGATGCGAAAACGGAGCGGCCGATGTGGGCGCTCCGTTTCCATTTGCGCTCGGCGGGGGTACCCCTCGCCAGCCCCTCCGCCGCAAGCGGGCAACGGGGAGCTATATCAGGGCACGATTGATGGTTACGCTCAGAAAGGCTAGACCTCCTCCGTCCGATCAGCCCTCACCACGCGCACTTCTGGTCTCCCCTCCCCCAGGCAGTTTTGGGGGAGGGGCCGGGGGAGGGGGCCCTTTTCGCCCACACGCACGAAGGGGAGCGGCGTGGGCCGCTCCCCTTCTGTTTGCCCAGCGTCGGGCGAGGTGTCTCGGTTGTGCGGGCCCCGCGGGGGCTCAGGCTTCGCCGGCCTCGCGGATGGCGCCGGCCAGGATGCCCACGGCGCGCGAGCACGAGTGGCAGTAGAGCGCCGCGGCGTACTCGCCCTCCGGGTCGGTCACGGAGGCGAAGCCGTTGGGGTCGATCTCGGGCTCGATGAAGGCGAGGACCTCCACCTGGTCCGGGCCGCACAGGGGGCACGGGACGTTCGAGGGGTCCTTCCGGTACGCCATGAGAAGCTCGAGCGCCTCGGCGTCGGAGAACGGACCCTTGGGCTGCGGAAGCGCCTCGCCGATTTCGCGGATGATTCGGTTCATCTGGTCCTCCTCTATAGATGGCCCGGTGAGCGCCCGTGCGCCCGCGGTTTTCCGATCTTCCTCGTGTGTACAGCCCCATTTGCAAGCGCCGGGCCATTCCAAGTCGCGCCACCACCGCCACTTGCAGAGAATGGACGCGAGACACACTTTCCGACCTTAATAGCATAACGGACTTATTCCATGCGCATCGTGCTGCTTCCAAGACGCGGGCCGAGCCCCAGTTTTGAAAAATTCCCCGTCCAGGTGATCACAGTTTTCTTTCGCGTTGTGCGGTACATTGCCGTGATGAGCCCGAGGTGATATTGCCGTTTGAGGGCGCGGCTCTGAGCGAACCGATGCGCCCACCTATTCTGTGATCCTGCCTGAGCAAGTCGGACAGAGGCAGATCGGGAATAGGAGCGCGCTCACGCTCTTTATACGTCGATGCGCACGAGACCGGTACGAGGCGCTGGCGGCTTGCTCGTTGTGTCGACCGACGGTAGCGGCGCGGGCGGAAAGCGGAGTGGGAGGACGAATGCCCGACGCCCCGTCCAGTTGCTGGACAGGGCGTCGATGGTTGAGCCGGGGAGAGGCTGGCGGGCGAGAGGGCTGGCGGCCCCAACCGCTGTACCCAAAACAAGATGTGCGGAGCGAGACCGGCGGCGGTTTGCCGGGCTCGCTCCGGGGTGGGGAGACCCCGGACGAAGGCGGGCCAGGCAGTATCGGCCCGCCGGAGGAGGAGGCTCCCCACCCCCGCATAGGAGACCGGCGGCAGGCAGTATCGCCGCCGGGCTCCGGAGCGGTCCGCCGCGACGGGATCATCGGTCCGCCGCTGGTTCGCCGTCCGTAGCGCCCCGGCGAATCAGTGCGCGGCCGCCTGACCCTCGGCCGATGCCGGAGCGCCCGCCGTCCTCCCCGGAAGAGGAGGCGAGCCGGGCATGAGCGTGCGGTCGAAGAGCGCCAGGATGCGCCGGTACTCGTCGGTCCACGAGTCCGGCCGCGCGAAGGTGTGGTCCTCCACCGGGTACACGGCCAGCTCCCAGTTCGTCTTGTGCAGCTCGATGAGCCGTTGCGTGAGACGGACGATGTCGGAGAAGTGGACGTTCGTGTCCACCATGCCGTGCGCCATCAGCAGGTCGCCGCGCAGCCCCTGGGCGAAGTAGATGGGCGACGACTGGCGGTACGCGACCGGGTCGTCCTGCGGCTGGTTGAGGATGCGGGCGGTGTAGCCGTGGTTGTAGTGCGCCCAGTCGGTCACCGAGCGCAGCGCGGCGCCGGAGCGGAACACGTCCGGCTCGGTGAACATGGCCATGAGCGTGATGAACCCGCCGTACGAGCCGCCGTAGAGGCCCACGCGCCGCGCGTCGACCCCCTCGTTCGCCACCATCCAGCGCGCGGCGTCCACCTCGTCGTCCAGGTCCTTTCCGCCCATG
>DASRQW010000189.1 GCA_035696245.1 Longimicrobiaceae bacterium
GACCCCCGCCTTCCATCTCCAGTGGAGCCCGAAAGAATAATCCCTCAACCCCCACCCGTCAACCCCTCCCCACCTCTTCCATCGCTCCGCGTTTCCCAGCCGCGTCACACCGGCTTTCGCGAGGGGCCACTATGATACACCGGCCCATCTTGCTCGTCAAGGGCGCGTAACGGCCGGTCACGATTCGTCTTCCGACGCGGACGTGCCGATGCGATAGCCCCACACAAATAGCGAGCCCCCGCAGCTCATGACGAGCCGCGGGGGCTGCTCAGGGTGGAAGACGGGGCTCGAACCCGCGACCTCCGGAACCACAATCCGGCGCTCTAACCAACTGAGCTACATCCACCATGAAGCGGAGAACCGATCCGCCAGCCTGCACCTGCCCTGCAACGACGTCCTACAGCGCGCCAGATAGGACTCGAACCTATGACCTACGGCTTAGAAGGCCGTTGCTCTATCCAGCTGAGCTACTGGCGCCCAACTCCAGAATCGGGGCGCCCGGATTCGAACCGGGGACCTCCTGCTCCCAAAGCAGGCGCGCTAACCGGGCTGCGCTACGCCCCGATCGAGCGGTAGAAACTAAGCCGCGCCCTGCGGTCCGTCAACCCCGCGCCGGAGCGCGTCGGCGGCTTTGCGGACGGCTTCGCCCCGATGGCTGATCAGGTTCTTCCGCACCGGATCCAGCTCGCCGAACGTAAGTCCTTCCTGCGGAAGGTAGAAGAGCGGATCGTAGCCGAAGCCGCCGGTGCCCCGCGCCTCTGGCAGGACGCCGCCGGGCGTGGTGCCGCGGAAGACCATCTCGCGCCCGTCCGGCTGCACGACGGCGGCGGCGGAGACGTACTGGCCGCCGCGCTCCCCTTCCCCTTTGTCGGCGAGCAGGCGAAGCAGCAGTTCGTTGTTGGCGCGGTCCTGCGCGAGGCCGCGAAGCTCCGGACCCTGCGCGAAACGGCGAGAGTGGACGCCGGGCCGCCCGTCCAGCGCATCGACGCAGATGCCGGAGTCGTCCGCCAGCGTCAGCTCGCGCGTGCGCGCGGCGAAGTAGCGCGCCTTGGCGAGGGCGTTCTCCTCGAACGTCTCAAACTCCTCCAGCGCGTCTTCCTCCGGCGACTCGGGGATGCCGGCATCGTCGAGGCCTATGATGTCGAACTCCGGGTAATCGGCGAGGATCTCGCGTATCTCGCGCAGCTTGTCGGGGTTGCGGCTGGCGAGGACGAGCCGGCGGCGCGTCACGGGACGGCGGCGCGCTGGGCGGCGACCAGGCGGCGGATGCTGCCGCTCATCATCTCCACCAGGTTCGCGAGCTGCGCGGGGGAGAAGTCGGTGCGCTCGCCCGTGCCCTGGATCTCGATGATGCCGCCCGTCTCGCGCGCGACGACGTTGAGGTCCACGTCCGCGTTGGAATCTTCCGAGTAGTCGAGGTCCAGCAGCGTGCGGCCGCCCACGATGCCGGCGCTGACGGCGGCCACGAACTCGCGGAAGGGGGATCCGGCGAGGCCGGCCTTCTGCTGCACGAAGCGGCAGGCGTCGTAAAGCGCGACGGCGCCGCCGGTGATGGAGGCGGTGCGGGTGCCGCCGTCGGCCTGAAGCACGTCGCAGTCGATGGTGATCTGCCACTCGCCCATGGCCTTCATGTCCACGCAGGCGCGCAGGCTGCGGCCGATGAGGCGCTGGATCTCCTGCGTGCGCCCGCCCACCTCCTTGCGCTCGCGGCGGTTGCGCTCGTGCGTGGCGCGTGGGAGCATGGCGTACTCGGCGGTGACCCAGCCTTCGCCGCTGCCCTTCTTCCACGGCGGCACGCCCTGCTGGACCGACGCGGTGCACAGCACCTTCGTCTTGCCGACGGTGATGAGGCACGAGCCCTCGGCATACTCGTTGACGCCGCGCTCCAGCGTGAGGGGGCGCGCCTGGTCGTCCGCGCGGGCGGCGAAGCGCGAGGGGGTGTCGGTCATCGGTTGCTTTCCTGGCTCTGGCGCTGGAGGATGGCGGTGGTGGAGCGGCCCGGGACGAGCGGCGCGACGACGACGCGCCCGCCGGCGGCGATCACCTCTTCCGCGCCGATGATGGTATCCACGGTGTAGTCGCCGCCCTTGATGAGCACGTCGGGCAGCAGCGCGGCGATGAGCTCGCGTGGCGTGTCCTCGTCGAAGACCGTGACCGCGTCTACCGAGGCGAGGGCGGCGAGGACCAGCGCGCGGTCCTCTTGCGGGTTCACGGGACGCGGCGCACCCTTGAGGCGGCGGACGGAGGCGTCGTCATTGAGGCCGACGACGAGGACGTCGCCCAGGCTGCGCGCGGCGGCCAGGTACTCGACGTGGCCGCGATGCAGGACGTCGAAGCAGCCGTTGGTGAAGACGACGGTGCCCGTGCGCGGCCGGCCGAAGCGGCGGACCAGCTCGTCGCGCGTGAGCACCTTGTCGAACAGGACGGAGACGGGAGATGCGCTCACTGCGTATCCCCCGTCTCGTCGTCGTCCGGCGCGTTGGCGCGGATGCGCTCCAGGATGTCTGAGGCGCCCTGGCTCTTCAGCGACTCGGCGGCGCGGAGGCCGATGGCGCGCGCCTCATCCACCGTACCCGACTCGGAGGTGCGGATCACGCGCAGGCCGTCGAGGTCGGCGACGAGGGCGTGGAGCGCCAGCCGCTCTCCATCTACCGAACCCAGCGCGCCGATGGGGATCTGGCAGCCGCCTTCGAGGGCGCCGAGCAGCGCGCGCTCCGCCGTGGTCGCGGCGGCGGCACAGGCGTCGTGCAGGACGGCGAGGCGGGCGAGGACGTCGGGGTCGTCCGTGCGGGCGACGACGGCGAGGGCGCCCTGCCCCACCGCGGGAAGCCACGCGTCCGGCTCCAGGTACGCGGAGACGCGGTCCGCCCAGCCGAGGCGGAGGACACCCGCGGCGGCGAGGATGATGGCGTCGTAGCTCCCCGCGTCGAGCTTGGCGAGGCGCGTATTGAGGTTCCCGCGGAGGTCGTCCACCCGCAGGTCGGCGCGGGCGGCCATGAGCTGCGCGCGGCGGCGAAGCGAGCTGGTGCCCACGCGCGCGCCGGAGGCAAGCGCGGCGAGCGAGGACGCGGCGATGCCGTCGCGGGCGATGAGCACGTCCCGCGGATCCTCGCGGGTGGTGACCGCGGCGATGACGAGGCCGTCCGGCAGCCGCGTGGGCACGTCCTTGAGCGAGTGGACGGCCAAGTCGGCGCGGCCGGCGAGGAGCGCTTCGTCCAGCTCCTTGGTGAAGAGGCCCTTGTCGCCGATCTTCGCCAGCGGCACGTCGAGGATGCGGTCGCCCTTGGTCTTCACCACATCTACCGAAACGTCGATGGACGGATCGGCGGCGCGGAGGGCGGCTTCGACGGCGTGCGACTGCCAGAGGGCGAGCTGGCTTCCGCGGGAGACGATGCGGAGCGTGGCGTTGCTCACCACTGCGACTGCGCGCCCTGCGTGATCTTCGACACGATGTCGCGGATGGCCTTGCCGCGGCCCACGTCTACCGACTCGCGGTTGGGGTTGTACGTGCCGACGGACGAGATGGACCCGGCCTTCCACAGGGGGCGGTCGCCCTTCACGTCGTAGATCTCGGCCTGGTAGCTGATCTGCACCTCGGCCTGGAGCACGTCGATGCGCCCGTCGTTGTCGGTGGGGCGCACGTTGGCGGAGACTTCTTCGTAGCTCGTGATGCGGCCGCGGATGATGGCGTCGGCCGCGGTGCGCGAGGCCAGCCGCACGCCCAGCTGCCGCGGAAGCTCGGTCTGCAGGGTGCGCTGCACGTCGGCGCTCACGCTGGCGTACGGCGTGTCGTTGTCCCACAGGTCCACGTACACGGTGCGGACGTTGGATGGCAGGCCGCCGCCGGTGAAGTGGTAGATGCAGCCCGCGAGCAGCAGCGGGAGCGCGGCCAGCAGGCTAAGCGCCCGCGCCGCCCGGGTTCCAGGTCTCGTCTGGGAAGGATGCGACATCGGTGGACGACTCGGTCGTGAGGGTCAGGGTGCGGTACGCGGCCCAGTCGCGGTATTCCGTGCGCTGGAGCGCGCCGCCGCTGCCGTAGGTGAGCTCGATGGATTCGCGGAGGCCGCCGCCCACCAGGCGGCGGACGCTGCGCAGGACGCTGCCGCGCGACTTGAACTCCAGCGTGGCGCCGTCGGCCGCGGCGTAGCGGAGGACGGTGTCGCTGCCGGACGGCTTCGCGTCCAGCAGCCGCGCGCCCGCGGGCGGGCGGACGACGCCCAGGGCGCCCCAGAGCAGCGCGGGCGACGGGAGCGGCACACGGTCAGCCACGTTGGCGGGCACGCGCGGCGTCTCGCCCACGAGCGCTGCGGCGAGATACGTCTCGCCCTGCGGGCCGAACAGGTCCAGGCGGATGCGGTCCGGTGCGGCGACCCGAGCGACGCCGCGGCCGCGGAACTTGGCGCCGGCTTCGTCCAGCTGCCAGGCGAAGAGAACACGCTTGGGCGACGAAGGCTGCGTCGCGGCCTGGAGCTGTTGCGCGAGGACCATGGCGACAGCCGCGCTTCCGCCTGTGCCGCCTTCCGGAGGCGCTGCGGTGCTTCCGCTTCCGCTCGTCGCTTGTGTGGAGGCGGACGGAGGCGATGAGG
Organism: Longimicrobiaceae bacterium; assembly: GCA_035696245.1. Taxonomy (NCBI): domain Bacteria; kingdom Pseudomonadati; phylum Gemmatimonadota; class Longimicrobiia; order Longimicrobiales; family Longimicrobiaceae; species Longimicrobiaceae bacterium. The sequence goes on from DASRQW010000189.1 coordinate 4,587, forward strand.
GCGTCGTCTCGGGCGCGGGGCCGGTCGCGGGCGCGGCCCGGCCTCCGCAAGCGGCGGCGAGGGACAGCGCCAGCGCATATAGAGATGTCGTGCGGACGTTTCGGTGCATGCTCAGCGAACCTCTTCCACTCGGATGATCCGGTCGCCCTGGACGACGCGGTCCACCACGTCCATCCCCCGCACCACGCGCCCGAACACGGTGTAGCCCGCGTCCAGGTGCGGCTGCGCGGAGTGGGTGATGAACCACTGGCTACCGCCCGTGTCGGGACCGGAGAGCGCCATGCCCAGCGTGCCGCGCGCGTACGGCTCGCGGTTCAGCTCGTCGCGGATGGCATACCCCGGACCGCCGGAAGTGTCCCCCCGCGGATCGCCGCCCTGGATGACGAAGTTGGGCACCACGCGCGGCCATTCCTGCCCATCGAAGAAGCCGCGGCCGGCAAGCGCGAGGAAGCTCTCCACCGTGAGCGGCGCGACGTCGGACAGCAGCTCGACCTCGATCTCGCCGCGGTTGGTGACGATGCGGGCGTGGCGGCGCGCGCGGCCGGCGAGCACGGAGGCGACGTCTTCGCGGACGATGCGCTGGTACTCGGCGGCGGGGCGATTCGGCTCGATGGGGAGCGGCGGACCCCACGCGGCGGCTAGCGTGTCGCCGAACGCGGCGGCGGCGTGCTGGCGCGCGAGGTAGTCGTCGGGGCGCTGATAGCGGGCGAAGAAGGAGCGGGCAGATGCGTCCGTCGTCGCCTTGCGCATGGCACCGAGGGCGTCGATGGCGGCGAGGGCGGCGTCGTCCACCGTGTCGGCCTGGGCGCGGCCGTACGCGTCGAGCACGGCGGGAAGGGTGGACGGGTCCGCGAGCGTGCCCAGCGCGCCGAGGGCCGTGGTGCGCACCTGCGCGTCGCCGCTGCCGAGCGATTCCACGAGCAGCGGCTGGAGCGGCGCAAGGTTCTTCCCCGCGGCCTCTACGACGGCGCCGAGGACGGTAGATGCGACGCGGCCGTCGCGGTCCCGGACGAGGGCGAGCGCCTGTGCGTTGTACGCGGCCCCAAGCGCGGCGAACGCCTGCCCCGCGGCGGCGCGGAGGCGCCACGACGGATCGGCCGACCACGACGTGGCGACGGAGGCCGCATCGGACGGGCTGGCGGTGACGAGCGCCGCGAGGGCGGCGGTGCGGATGCCGACCGGGCGCGAGGCATCTCCCGTGGCCGTGCGCAGGTCGGGCGCGGCGGCGGCGGCTTTCGTACCGAGGCGAGCCAGCGCTTCCGCAGCGACGAGCGCCTGGTGCACGTCCGAGCCGCCGAGCAGGCGGCGCAGCGCGGCGATGGACTCCGCGCCGGCGTGCGTGCCGAGGGCGCGTGTGGCGTTCACGCGCACGGCCTGGTCCGCATCCACGGTCCCGCGCAGGAGAACGGCGAGCGCGGCCGGGGCGCCGACGGAGGACGAGTCGGCGAGAGGCGCGGTCAGCGCGCGGACGGCGAAGGAGCGAACCCGCGCATCATCATCTCCCGCAACGCGGTACAGTGCCTCGGCGGAGCGCGGGTCCGGGCGGCGGCTCAGGGCGTATGCGGCACGCCAGCGAATCTCCGGGTCCGTGCTGGCGAGCCACGCGAGGATGGGAGAGACGTCCGCCGGGCGCGGGAACTTCCAGACGGCGAGGAGCGCCGGGCCGACGGCGGCGACGCGATTCGGTCCGGCGACGCGGACGGTGCGGAGGAAGCCTTTCACGGCAGCGCGAGAGGCGGCCGTCTTCAGCTTTCCGAGCGCCGCAGCAGCCTCGCCGACGACGGTGGGGCGGCTGTCGATCTGCCCCGCGTCGAGGAGCGCCGCGAGGGCGGGGACGGCGGCGGTGTCGCCCATCTGCCCCAGCGAGAACGCGGCGGAGGCTGCGACGGCGGTATCCGCATCGCCCAGCATCTGCACGAGCTGCGGGACGCCGCGGCGGTCCTTGATGCGGCCGATGGCGAGCGCGGCGCGCTGGCGAATCTCCGCGTTCGGCGCAGCGGCGTACGAGGCGAGCGCTGCCGCATCGTACTCACGGCGGTCCTCCAAGCGCAGCAGCGCCGCAGCGGCGTCGAGGTCAGCCGCGTCGGACAGCAGGTGGCGCGCGGAAATCGCCGCGGGCGCGGACGAGCCGGCCGGGCGCGGAACCGTGGCGCAGCCGGCGAGCAGGAGCGTGGTCGCGGAGACGGCGAAGATGCGGTGCGGATGCATGGCTACCCGTTCCCGAGTGCGGTGCGGAAGGCATCCACCAGGTTCGGCGGAAGGGTGCGCGTGCTGCCCGATCGGTCGATGGCGATCAGCGAGGTCGACGCGGTCGCCAGCTTCTTCGTCCCGCCGTCTTCATCCACCCGCCAGACCGTGTAGCCGAAGGTGACGGCGCGCGAGCGGACCTGCTCCAGCCGCGCCTCCACGCGGATCAGGTCGTCGTAGCGCGCGGCCAGGTGGTAGCGCAGCGACGCGTCGGAGACGGCGAGCATGATGCCCTCCTTCTCCACGTCGGCGTACGACTTCCACAGCTGGCGAATCAGCTCGGTGCGTCCGATCTCGCACCACGGCAGGTAGTTGGCGTGGTACACGATGCCCATCTGGTCCGTCTCCGAGTAGCGGACGCGGAACTCGACGGTGCACGCCGGCTGGGATGCCATGGGTTTCGGAAGCGCTGGACGGGGTGGGCGTTGGGCGTGCTCGCGAGGGGCGAGCGCCGGGCGGGATAGTACCGGCGCGCGATGGGAGTGTCAAACGCGCGGCGAGCGAGCCTGGCGGTTGAAACCGCGGCAACGACGGCGCAAAGTCCGCCTGCGCGGACTAACGGCACGAGGCGGCGGGGAGCGCGTCAGGCTTCGGCGGGAGCCGGCGCGGCGGCGAGGGTCCCATCGGCCGACGACGTGGGAGGCGGTATTGTGGGCGGGTGGGGCGCGGACTAGCTTTTCGCGCCTATGGAGAAACCCGTCATCATCGTATCGGACATACACCTGGGCGCCGTGCCGGAGCGCACGGAGCGGGCGTTCCGCGAGTTCCTGGGCTGGGTGCAGCGGGAGGGCAGCGAGCTGCTCATCAACGGCGACCTGTTCGACTTCTGGTTCGAGTACCGCACCGTCATCCCCCGCAAGCACTTCCGCGTGGTCGCGAAGATCGCCGAGGTGGTGGAGGCGGGCGTGCCGGTGACGTTCATCGGCGGCAACCACGACGCTTGGGCGGGCAGCTTCCTGAGCGGCGAGGTGGGGATGCGGCTGCTGGACGGGCCGGTGGAGATGACGCTGGCCGGCCGCCGCACGCTGGTGGCGCACGGCGACGGCGTGGGTCGCGGCGACTACAAGTACCGCGCGCTGCGGAAGGTCATCCGGCACCCGGTGTCCATCGGCGCGTTCCGCATTCTGCACCCGGACCTGGGCGGGCGCATCGCGGGGATGGCATCCACCACGAAGCACAAGGCGGGCGGCGAGGAAGCGGCGGCACGTGGGCGCGCGAGCTTCATCGAGGCGTGGGCGCGGGAACGGCTGGCGGAAGATGCGGGGCTGGACCTGGTGGTCGCCGGCCACGCGCACGTTCCCAGCGTGGTGGAGGCGGCGCCGGGGCGGTTCTACGCGAACGCCGGCGACTGGATCCGCAACTACACGTACCTCGTCCTGCGCCCCGGCACATCCGCGCCCGAGCTGCACACGTGGCCGGTGGATGGTGAGCAGGGTTGATGCGCGGCGCCTCGATGTGAGGCGGAGGGGTGATCCGTCGAACGATGCTTCGGGGGATGAGCGGCGGTCCAGAACAATTTTCGCGGCGGACGCAGCGGATGCGATAAATCGCACCCCTACATGTGGTTAGGTTGTAGTGGGTGTCAGACGTCGAGGTGGGCGACGGGGATGGGGGCGCCCCAGAGGCGTTGGACGACGGGGGCGACTTCGGCGGGGGTGGCGGTGGTGAGGACGCGGATAGAGCCGTCGCCGCCGGTCTCCAGCAGGCCGGCCTCGTCCAGCACGCGCTCGGTGCGGCGGGCGATGGCGGGACCGCTGTCCAGCAGCGTGACGTGCGGCCCGAGTGAGGCCGCGATGGCCTCGCGGACGAACGGGTAGTGCGTGCAGCCCAGGACTACGGTGTCCACGTCCGCATCGCGCAGCGGACGGGTTAGCGTGTCGAGGGTGACCCCGAGCGCATCTCCTTCCAGCAGGCCATCTTCCACCATGTCCACCAGGCCGGGGCACGCCTGCGCGACCACCTCGACGCCGGCGGCGTGGTTGGCGAGCAGGCGCGCGAAGCGGTCTGAGCGCAAGGTGCCAGCGGTGGCCATCACGCCCACCCGGCCGTTCTTGGTCTGCGCGACGGCAGGCTTCACCGCGGGCTCCAGGCCGATCACGGGGATGGTGAGCACCTCGCGCAACTGCTCCAGCGCGGCGCCCGACGCGGTGTTGCAGGCAACGACGAGCACCTTGGCGCCCGCGTCCTGAATCCACCGGCCGATGGCGAGGGTGCGGGCGCGCACCTCTTCCAGCGAGCGGTCGCCGTACGGGCACCAGGCGGTGTCGGCCACGTAGAGCAGGTGCTCGGCGGGGAGGTGGCTGCGGATCTCGCGCGCGACGCTCAGGCCCCCCACGCCCGAGTCGAAGACGCCGACCGGGCGCGCGCTCACGGCTTCTTCCCCACGGGCACGCTGCCCTGGACGACGACGCCGTCGCGGGTGGGCATGGCGCCCACGTGCGCGTCGAAGTCGGCGAGGTGGGCGGCCACGAACGCATCGGCGCCGGAGAAGAAGAACCAGAAGGCCGAGAGGGTGATCCAGTCCTCGCGCTGCGCCAGGCGGCCGCGCACCAGCGGGGTGTTGGTCGTGCTGTCCTGCGCGCCGGATGCCTGAAGGTCGCGCTGGAGCCGCTGCGCCTGCCGGAGCCGCTGCTGGGACTTGTAGACCATGAAGAGGCTGCCGGTCTCCAGCCCGAAGTAGACGGCGCCGCGGCCCGGCGAGCCCAGCTTGGACTGGCCCCAGCCGGGCAGGACCAGCGAGTGCAGGAACGCGCTCTTGGGGCTGATGCGGCGCCGGCCCAGCGAGTCGCGGTACAGCGTGTCGCCCGCGGCTGCGCGGCGCGATGCGGCGGCCTCGGCGGCGGCGCGGCTGGATGCGGTGGTCACGCTGTCGCGCCCCGCGGGCCGCGCTACGGGACGCGTCGGAACGGTGTCGACCACCACGACCTGCGCCCGCACCGGCGCGGCGGCGAGCGCGAGGGCGCAGGCGGCGAGCAACGGTGCGAGGCGAAGGGTCGGGCGGGTTCGGAGACTGAAGTGCATCGCGTGTGGGACGGGGCGAGTGCGTGTGTCGGCTCGGGTCGTGCGCGGCCGGTGCAAGCCGTGGTCCGCCGCGCGTGCTGGTACACTGCGCGCCGGACGAAGATTCCGCGCCGGCGCTGCATCATCATCGCGCGTTGGCCGCTGGCACCAACCTAGCGGATGCGCGGGGGCTCGCAACCGTCCGCCGCCGGGATTTGGCCGCGGCGGGCGAATGTACGTGCCGCGGCCGTGCATCAACCGATCGACGCGTCACGGCGACGCTCCCCGTTCCGTCGCGGCTTCGTTCGATCAGGCTCGACGTTGGAAGATGGTGATCGACGGTAGATGAGCGGCGGTGGCGCTCGTCAAGTGCAAAACGGATGGACGCTCTCCAACACAACGGATCGACGGTAGATGCTCAAGCTCGATATCGGCCGAATGCTCTTCCCCGCCCTGCGCGCCGCGCCGGTGGCCGCTCTCTGCGCATGCGCCGCGGGGCCGCGCACCGATCCGCATCCCCCGAGCCCGTCATCGTCCACGCCTTCGGCAGATGCGCCTGCCGCGCGCGTGGAGGCGAGCGGAACGCTGGTGCTGGTGGGGACCACGGACACGCACGGCTGGCTGCTGCCGTACGACTACTACACGGGGCGGGAGACGGAGAACGGCCTGTCGCGCCTGGCGCCGCAGATCGACAGCATCCGCGACGCGAACCCGGGCCGCACGGCGCTCTTCGACTCCGGCGATCTGCTGCAGGGCACGCCGCTGGACTTCGTCTACTCTCGCAGCGCCCCCGGCGAGGTGCACCCCGTTGCGCTGGCGATGAACCTGATGCGGTACGACGCGGCGGCCATCGGCAACCACGAATTCAACTACGGCATCGACCACCTGAACGAGGTGGCGGGCCAGATGCGCTTCCCGCTCATGTCCGCGAATGTGTTCCGCGCGGGCACGAACGAGCACGCATACGAGCCGTACACGCTGATCGAGCGGAACGTGGGCGGGCGGCCGGTGCGCATCGGGATCACGGCGGTGACGCCGCCGGGCGTGGCGATCTGGGACCGCGACCGCGTGGCCGGGCGCTTGGACTTCCGCGACATCGTGGCGAGCGTTCGGCCGGTGATCGCGGAGATGCGGTCGCGCGGCGCCGACGTGATCGTGGTGACGGCGCACAGCGGTCTGGAGGGCAGCAGCTACGACACGGCGGCCACGCACGTGCCGGTGGAGAATGCGGCGGCGGACATGGCGCGCCAGGTGCCCGGCATCGACGTGATCTTCCTGGGCCACACGCACCGCGAGCTGGCGGACACCACCATCGGCACCACGCTGCTGACGCAGGCGAAGAACTGGGGCACCTCCATCGCGGTGGCGGACGTGGGCGTGGAGATGCGGGGCGGGCGGTGGCGGGTGACGGAGAAGCACGGCAAGATCCTGCGCCCGCGCCCCGGCGCCGACTCGCCCGAGCTGCGCGCGGCGCTGGCGGAGGCGCACCGGCGCACGCAGGGGTACGTGGGCCGCCGCATCGGCACCTCCACGGCGGAGTGGACGTCTACCGACGCGCGGGTGCGCGACACGCCGATCCTCGATCTCATCAACGACGTGCAGCGGCGGGTGACGGGCGCCGACCTATCCGCCGCGGCGGCGTTCTCGCTCACGTCGCACATCCCGCGCGGACCGGTCACGGTGGCGGACGTGGCGGGCATCTATATCTACGACAACACGTTGAAGTCCATCCGCATTAGCGGGGCGCAACTGCGGGCGTTCCTGGAGAAGAGCGCGGAATACTACCTGCCCTGCCCCGGCGGCTCGTGCCCGCGCGTGACGAGCACGACGGTGCCCGGCTACAACTTCGACGTGGTGAGCGGCGTCGACTATACGATCGATCTCACCAAGCCTGTCGGGCAGCGGATCACGCGCCTGGAGCGGAACGGGCGGCCGGTCGCGCCAGCGGACAGCTTCACGATGGCCGTGAACAACTACCGCGCGAGCGGCAGCGGCGGCTACTCGATGCTGATCGGCGCGCTGGTGGTGTACGACCGCGGCGAAAGCATCCGCGACCTGATGATCGCCGACATCCAGCGCCGCGGCACGCTTTCGTCGGGGGACGTGTTCCGGAAGAACTGGGAGATCGTCCCCGCCGCCTTGGCCGAGCGCGCGCTGGCGGAGCAGAACGCCGAGGCGCAGAACAAGTAGGCGAAGATCCAGGAGGGGCAGAACGAGCAGGGTGAAGAACAGCCAGGCGGCGAACACGCACGTGAAGAACATTTTAGGCGTCGGCATCGCCCTGGCGGCTAAAGCCGCGGGCTACGACCGCGCGGACCCCGCCTGCGCGGGCTGCTGCCGGGAGAAGGTCGCGGCTCGGAAGCGGTGTCGTGCGTGAAAGGACGAGGGCGGATGGGTTTCCGCCGCTCCTGTCAATCTCCGGGATCGTGCGCACGGCGGCGGCTTGCCGGGGGATCGATTCCCGGCAACACCGGGCTTGCAGGCTACGCCGGGCCGCGTCATCCGATGGACGTTGCGAAAACCGAGGGCTGAGATAGAGAGGGAGAAGCCACGTGATCCCGCTGAAGGACGAGAACCCGACGGAGATCACCCCGTTCGTAACGATGCTGGTCATCGGCCTGAACGTGGTGGTGTGGTTCCTGGTGCAGGGCGCCGGGTCCGAGCCCATGCTGCGCGCGTCGGTGGCGCACTTCGGCACGTACCCTTGCGAGCTTACGGGCGTCTGCTCCGCGCATGCGTGGAGCACCGGGTGGGCGTCGCTGCTCACGTCGATGTTCATGCACGGCGGATGGGAGCACATCATCGGCAACATGCTGTTCCTGTGGGTCTTCGGGAACAACATCGAGGATAGCATGGGCCACCTGCGGTTCGTGGTCTTCTACCTCGTATGCGGGCTGGCGGCGGGGCTGGCGCACGTGGCGCTCTCGCCCGCGAGCGACCTGCCGACGGTCGGGGCGAGCGGCGCCATCAGCGGCATCATGGGCGCGTACATCGTGCTGTATCCGCGCGCCAAGGTGCGCACGTGGGTGCCGCCCATCTTCATCTGGAACCTGCCCGCGTGGGTGCTGCTGGGATGGTGGTTCGTGGTGCAGCTTCTGGGCGGGCTGAGCGCGACGGGCAACCCCGGCGAGAGCGGGGGCGTGGCCGTGTGGGCGCACGTGGGCGGCTTCGTGGCGGGCGTAGCGCTCATCCACCTGTTCCGCGACCGCACGCTGGTGCGCGCCAAGCGGGCGGGCGTGGTGCTGCCGCCGGACGAGGTGGCGCGCCACGAATGGTGAGCGTTAGGTTGTGCGCGGGGATCGCGAGGCTCCGCAAGCCCTCGCCCGCCCCGCCCTTCCGCGCCCCGCCCGCCGGACCGCCCACGCGGCCAAGGTCCGGACGCACGGTGCCGCTGCCCACGCAGCGGCGCTTTTCTTAGGCGGCAGCCGGGAGACGCGCGGCGGTGAACGCACACACCGCACGGAAGGATACACGATGGCGAGAGAGGTCACGCGCGAGCTGCTGCACCGGCTGCCCAAGGCCGAGCTGCACGTTCACCTGGACGGGTCGCTGCGGCCCGAGACCATGCTGGAGCTGGCGGCGGAATACGGAAAGCCGATGCCGGCGGAGGATGCTGAGGCGCTGCGCGACTACATGCACGTGCAGGACGCCCGCAATCTCGTGGAGTACCTGGCACGCTTCGAGATCACGCTCTCCGTGATGCAGACGGCCGAGGCGCTGGAGCGGATCGCGTACGAGCTGGCGGCGGACCTGGCAGAGGAGAACGTGAGATACGCGGAGATCCGCTACTCGCCCATCCTGCACACCGCCGGCGCCATGCCGCTCACCGAGGCGGTCGACGCGCCCCTGCGGGGCCTGAAGCGCGCCGAGGACGAGCTGGGCATCCGCACCAGCCTCATCATCTGCGGCATCCGCAACATGGACCCGGGCACCTCGCGCGACCTGGCGGACCTGACGGTGGCGTACAAGGACCGCGGCGTGGTGGCCTTCGACCTGGCCGGGGCGGAGTACAACTATCCCGCGAAGAAGCACAAGGACGCCTTCTACACCGTCATCAACAAGAACATGGCGGCCACGATCCACGCGGGCGAGGCGTACGGGCCCGAATCCATCCACCAGGCGCTGCACTACTGCCAGGCCGACCGCATCGGCCACGGCACGCGGCTGTTCGAGGACCCGGACCTGATGCGATACGTGAACGACTTCCGCATCCCCATCGAGATCTGCCTCACCAGCAACGTGCAGACGCGCGCGGTCGCCACGTTCGCGGACCACCCGGTGCGCCAGTACTACGACGAGGGCCTGGTGCTCAGCCTGAACACCGACAACCGGCTGATGAGCGCCACCACGGTCACCGAGGAATACTGGCGCGCGCACCAGCACCTGGGCTTCACCTGGGACGAGCTGGTGAACATCGCGCTCATGGGCTTCGAGAGCTCCTTCCTGCACCGCGTTGACAAGAACGCGATGACGAAGAAGGTGAAGCAGGAGATCGAAGCACTTACGGCGTAACACGGTAGATGTGAACGCATCGAGTCGTTTCGATGCAAGAACGGCGGTCCCGGCGAGAGATGGCATCTCGCCGGGACCGCCGTTTCTCTGTTCGATTCCGGCCGCTCACCCTCTCGGCGGGTGAGCGGACGGCAGATCACATCAGGTGCGGATGCTCGATGAACGACTCGCCGCGCGGGGAGAAGACGACAGTGCGGCTCCCGGCCACCCGCCGCGCGTAGCCCAGCGCGAACAGCCGCTCGAGCAGCGCCGCTCCGACTCCGCCTGCGAGGTGCGTTCGGCGCTCGCTCCAGTCCAGGCACGGCCGGCAGAGCGGCCGCCGCCGCGCCCGTAGCGCGCCAAGGTCGACACCCATCGCCCCGCACCACGCCGTTCCTTCCGCCGACAGCGCGACCGAGCCGTCGTCCCCGCCGATCAGCCCCAGCTCGCGGAGGCGGTCGAGCAGGCGCACCGCGGCTTCTCCCGCGAGATGGTCGTAGCAGACGCGCGCGCGGCGCAGGCTCTCGTCGCGGAGGCCCGTCCGCACCGCGCCTCCACGTCCGCGCGGGGCGATGCTCATCAGCTGCTCCAGGATGGCCGCCACTTCGGGGGCGCCGATGCGGAAGTAGCGGTGGCGGCCCTGCTTCTCCATCGCGACGATGCCTTCGGCCGTGAGGCGCGAGAGGTGGCTGCTGGCAGTAGATGGCGTGACGCCGCCGCTCATCGCCAGCTCCGTCGCGGTGAGCGCGCGTCCATCCATGAGCATCATGAGCATCCGCGCGCGCGTGGGATCCGCAATCGCGCCAGCAACGGAAGCGAGGTTCGGCATGTCGTCCATACTTCGATGGTAGCCGAAGCATGGGCGCGGCGCAACCATCATCTTCATCTCGCCACCTCAACCGAGCGAGACGATGATCCAGCAAGCCGCGCCCCTGAGCACCCCCGCCGATCCGATTGACGCCGCGACGCACCTTGATCCGTCCGACTACTACGCGCACCTCGCCGAAGAGCGGCCATTCTACCACGACCGTGCGCTCGGCGCCTGGGTCGCATCCAGCGCGGCCGCCGTGGCGGAGGTGCTCGGTCACCCCGCCTGCCGCGTTCGTCCCGAGTCGGAACCAGTTCCCCTCGCGCTCGCCGGCACACCCGCAGGCGAGATCTTCCGGCACCTCGTCCGGATGACCGACGGTGAGGCCCATTGCCCGCTGAAGCACGCCATCACTTCCACTCTCGACGCGCTCGATCCACACCGCGCGGTAGAGGTGAGCGCGAGGTGGGCCGAGCGGCTGGCCCGCGGCATCGGCCCAGCATCGGACGCGGCCGAACTGATGAAATTCGCCTACACACTCTCGCCTTACATCGTCGGCAGCCTGCTCGGCATCGCGGACATGGCGCTTGCGGACGTAGCGGATGATGTCGGGCAGGTCGTCCGTTGCATCTTCCCTGGCGGGACTGCGGACCAGATCGAGCGTGGGATCCACGCAGCTGCGCGCTTGGACGAGCGTTTCCGGGCGGCGCTGACGGAAGCGAGCGAGGATACGCTGCTCGGTCGGCTCGCCGCGGGGATGCGGCAGGTCGGCATCGTCTCTCCGGACGTGGTCATCGCGAACGCGATCGGCTTCCTCGCGCAGGGTTACGACGGGACGGCGGGGCTGATAGCGAACACGCTCCTCGCGCTCGCCCGCGCGCCGGAGATGTGTGCGGGCGTGGCGGACGCGCCGGAGCTGCTCGCGGGCATCGTCGCAGACGTGCTCCGGCGCGAGCCGACGTTCCAGAACACGCGGCGGTTCGTCGCAGAGCCGACGCTCATCGCAGGCCAGCAGTTGCAGGCGGATGATGTGATCCTCGTCCTGCTCGTCGCAGCGAACAACGATCCGGCCTCCGCCCCAGCATCCGCGATGGGAAGCGACGCGACCGCATCTACCAGCTTCGCGTTCGGTGCGGGTCTCCACGCATGTCCAGGAAGCTCACTCGCGCAGACGATCGCGACCGCTGCGGTGGCGCGCCTGCTGGCGAACGGCGTCGATCCCGCGCGGCTCGATCCGCATCCACTCTACCGTCCTTCACCGAACGCGCGCGTGCCTATCCTCGCGTGGCGAGACGAAGCGCCGGACGCGGAGGCACAACGATGATCGCCGTGATCTTCGAGGTCGTACCGGCCGACGGGCGTCGGCAGGAGTACCTGGATATTGCCGCGTCGCTGCGGCCGCTGCTGGACGGCATCGACGGATTCATCTCCATCGAGCGGTTCGAGAGCCTGACCCAGCCGGGGAAGATCCTCTCGCTCTCCTTCTGGCGCGACGAGCAAGCCGTGCAGCACTGGCGCCGCCTGGAAGAGCACCGCGCCGCCCAGACCCGCGGCCGCGCCGAAGTGTTCGCCGACTACCGCCTCCGCGTCGTCCACGTCCTCCGCGACTACGGCATGTTCGACCGCCCCCAAGCCCCGAACGACAGCCGCGCCTTCCATGGCACCGAGGACAGCGCCGCCTCGCCATCATCCCCTGAACCACCACCGCCGCTCCGCGTCTAAACGCTTCCGTCACAACCAGTTATTCCCTCTCCAGCTTGGGGATGAGAGGCCGAGGGAGGGGCATCCTCCCGACCGCCAACCATCTACCGAATCGCGAATCGCAGGTCTCCAGGCATTCGAGATAGCCCGGCGGGCCTGCGATTCATCCGCACGCTGCGTTGGCCCAGCCTGCCGAGCTACGCCATCGCGGGCGATCCGGCGAGCACGCCTTCCGCGGCCTCGGCACCGGCGAGCGTGCTCGCACCAGGCGCGGGGAAGCTCTCGGTGAATGGCGCGGTGGCCGCCGGCGCCACTCGGAAGCTGGGAATACGAGCCCCCGTGCTCCCGGAAATGCCGACGGCGCGGAGAGCGCGGTGATTCGAACGTCCCCTGGTACGGAGCGATGCGGACGCGGGGCGGGAGATGGCAGGCGGCGGATCGAAGCCCCGTCACCGGCGGCGCGGTTGCTTGCCCGAGGGGACGATGCGCGCTACTTTTTCGGCCTCAAGCCCCCTTCGACCTGAAACGGAGCGACGGCTCTGGCTGAGACGATAGCGAGTACCGACCTGCCCCTTCCGCTGCTGGTGCGCGGCAAGGTGCGCGACGTGTACGACTTGGGAGACGCGCTGCTCATGGTCGCCACCGACCGTGTCAGCGCGTTCGACGTTGTCCTCCCCGACGCCGTGCACCGCAAGGGCGAGGTGCTCACGCTGCTCTCCGCCTGGTGGTTCGCCCGCACGGCCGGCGTGGTGCCCAACCACCTGCTGTCCGTCGATCCCGACCGCATCTCCAGCCTCTACCCGGACCTGGCGCCACATCGCGACTCGTGGGCGCGCCGATCGATGCTCGTGCGCAAGCTGCGGCCGTTCCCGGTGGAATGCGTGGTGCGCGGCTACGTGGCCGGCTCCGCCTGGAAAGAGTACCGCGGGAGCGGCACCCTGGCGGGCGAGCCGCTGCCGCACGGCTTGGTCGAATCCGCCCGTCTGGACCCGCCCGTCTTCTCCCCCGCGCGTAAGGCGGCGGAAGGGCACGACGAGAACATCACGTTCCGGCAGATGCGGGAGATGATCGGCGGCGAGGCGGCGGACCGGCTGCGCGAGGCGAGCTTCGCGCTGTACGAGCGCGGGCGCGACCTGGCCGCCGAAGCCGGCATCATTATCGCCGACACTAAGTTCGAGTTCGGCACGGACGCCGGCGGCACGATCCGGGTGATGGACGAGGTGCTCACGCCGGACTCGTCGCGCTTCTGGCCGGCGAACGCGTACGCCCCGGGCCGCGGGCAGCCCTCGCTCGACAAGCAGCCCTTGCGCGACTGGCTGGAAGACCTGGCCGGGCGCGGGCTGTGGGACAAGCAGGCGCCCGGCCCGCATCTGCCGGACGAAGTGGTGGACGAGACCTCGCGCCGCTACCAGGACGCCTTCCGCCGGCTCACCGGCACCTCGCTGGACGACTTTCCCCTGCACGCACCGGAGAACGAATGAACGCCACCAGCCCCCGGCGCAGGCTGCGGCGCGGCGTGGTCATCCTGCCCAGCGCCTTCACCATCGGCAACCTTTTCCTGGGCATCTGGGCCATCGTCTCGGCCTCGCGCGGGAACTTCGAGTTCGCGGGGTGGCTCATCGTCCTCGCCGCCGTGGCCGACATGCTGGACGGGCGCGTGGCGCGCTTCACCGCCACCGGCACCGCGTTCGGCGAGGAGCTGGACTCGCTGGTGGACGCCATCAGCTTCGGCGTGGCGCCCGCGCTCATCATGTACTTCCTCTTCTTCGTGCACGAGGGACCCTGGAGCTGGATCCTCTCGTTCATCTACATCGTGGGCGCCATCTGCCGGCTCGCGCGGTTCAACATCGAGCAGGCGGGCACGGCGAAGACGGCGTTCCACGGCCTGCCCTCGCCCACGGCGGGGGTGACGCTGGCGACCTACTACGCGTTCACGCAGACCGACGTGTTCGCGCGCTACTTCAGCCGCGTGAACGCGCCGCAGTTCGCCTCGTGGCTCATGATCGCGCTCGCCGGGCTGATGGTGAGCAACGTGCTCTACCCCGTCGTGCCCAAGTTCGGGCTGCGCACCTGGGGCGGGCGCATCGCCATGCTCGTCGCGGTGCTGATGCTGGTCGCGGCCTTCATGGTCCCCGAGCTGTTCTTCTTCCCGCTCGCCATCGCGTACATCGCGTGGGGCCTTCTGCGCACGGTGGTGGAGGGCTTCCAGGAGCGGCTGCCGGACCGCGACCCGCTGGTGGACGAGGACGACGACGACGAGGCGCGCGAGGTGGCGTACGAGGACATCCACCCCACGCGCCGCATCCGCCCGGACGGGCGGCCCCACGAAGACGAGGTGCAACCGTGAGCGACTTCCGGATCGAGGTCCGCGTGACCCCGCGCAGGGGCATCCTGGACCCGCAGGGCAAGGCCGTGGGCGGCGCGCTGGCGTCGCTGGGCTTCGGCGAGGTGCACGACGCGCGCGTGGGCCGCCTCATCACCTTCGGCCTCGAAGCGCCGTCCGAGAGCGAGGCGCGCGAGCAGGCCACCGCGATGTGCCGGCAGCTGCTGGCCAACCCCGTGACGGAAGATTACGACGTGCGCGTGGCGGCGGCGGAGAGCGGGCGATGAAGCTGGGCGTGGTCACCTTCCCCGGCTCCAACTGCGACTACGACTGCTACAAGGCCGTGCAGGAGGGGCTGGGTGTGGAGGCGGTCTACCTCTGGCACAAGCAGCATGACCTGGAGGGAGTGGATGCGGTCTTCCTGCCCGGCGGCTTCAGCTACGGCGACTACCTGCGCGCCGGCGCCATCGCCGCGCAGAGCCCCATCATGCGGGAGGTGCGCGCCTTCGCCGAGGCGGGCGGGCCGGTGGCCGGCATCTGCAACGGGTTCCAGATCCTGTGCGAGTCCGGGCTTCTCCCCGGCGCCCTCGTCCGCAATCGCTCGCTGAAGTTCATCTCCCGCCCCGTGCACCTCCGGGTCGAGCAGTCGGAAGCGCCGTTCACGTCCGAGTACGCGGTGGGCCAGGTCCTCACGGTGCCGATCGCCCACGGCGAGGGCTGCTACCTGGCGGACGACGAGACGCTGGACGAGCTGGAGCGCACCGGCCGCGTGGTCTTCCGCTACTGCGACGCGGCGGGCGAGGTGACGGGGGATGCGAACCCGAACGGATCGGCGCGGAACATCGCGGGGATACGGAACGTGGCAGGGAACGTGCTCGGCATGATGCCTCACCCCGAACGTTCGGTAGATGCGCTGCTGGGCGCCACCGACGGGCTGGGTCTCTTCCGCTCGCTGATGGGCCACCTGGCCACCCGCTGAAGCCGCAACCCGTGAGGTCCGCATGAGATACGCGATCGCCGCAGCCGTGCTGGCCCTGGCCTCCGCCGCGCCCGCCGCCGCGCAGTCCGCCACCATCCGCGCGGGGATGACTGGCGAGCAGGTACGCACCGCGTTCGGCGCGCCCGCACGCACGCGCGAAGCCGACGGCTGGACGTACCTGTTCTACGCCAACGGATGCGCTGTCCGCTGCGGATCGGACGACGTGGTGATGCTGGAGGACGGACGCGTGGTGAGCGCCGTCCTGCGCACCGGCACCCGCCGCTTCGAAGGCTCCGCGGCGGCCTCCGCGCCCCCCGCCGTCCGCGGCCCGGCGCCCTTCCCCGACGCCGCTCCCGCCCCGCGCCGCCGCGCCCGCACCCACGCTCCCGCGCGAGCGACGACCGCGCGCGCAACCTCCCCGCGTCCGAGCAACTCCGCCCGCGCGACGACGGCTGCTCCCGCGGCTACGCGGCCGGCGTCCGCATCCGCGACGCGGACGCCCGTGCCCGCGGCGAACGCACGTGCACGGGCAGCCGCGCCGGGGCAGCGCCTGCCCGACGGGTCGATCCAGATGCCCGTCCGCCGCACCACGCCGGCCGCGTCCTCCACCCCCGCATCGTCGGGCGCGAATACGTCCGCAGGACGCGCGACGCCGGCGCCGACGCGCACGACGCGGCGGAGCACGCCGCCCGCGACCGTGGGCTCCATCCGGCTGACGGTGCCGACGGAGAGCGGCGGCAGCATCCAGGTGGGCGTGCCCACGCAGGGTGGCATCCCCGCGGCGCGCACCGCACCGCCCGCGGCCTCGTCGTCCGGCCGCGCGAGCGGCGGCAGCGTCGAAGCGCGCACGGTGCCCACCGCCACCGGCGGGATCCAGCCGGCGCAGGGACTCC
>DASRQW010000190.1 GCA_035696245.1 Longimicrobiaceae bacterium
GCTGCTGGTGCTGGTGAGCCCCCCCCGCCTGCGCGCTGATCATCGACATCGTCCGCACCGCGCCGCTGCCGCTGGCCGTACCGCCCGCACCGTCCGCGACCGAGACGGTGAGCACGTTCCGCACGTTGAAGCTGCTGGGGTAGGTGATGAACCAGTAGACGGTGCGCGACGCCCCCGCGGCCAGCGTGCCCACGTACTGCATGGCCGCCTGCCCGCCGGACAGCACCGTCCCCGACCCGAAGCCGGAGATCGTGGCCTGGAGGTTCGCCACCTGCGCGCCCGACGTGTTGGCGATGCGGAACGACACGTACATCGCGTGCGGCCCGCTGGAGGCGGGGGAGTTGCTGTCGAGCGTGAGCGCCGAATCGCTGGTCATCGCCACCGTCAGCGGGAGCGCGGCGGCCGTGGCGCGCGAAGGGAGTGCGAACGCCAGAGCCAGCACGAACGCCGCGCACACGACGCGCTGAAGCCGCCCGCACCCTCTTCCCGCGTTCGCGGACGGGAAGGGCGGAGCGTCCTCAGCAGTGCTGAGCGCGAACTTTCATGGTGGTGGGCAGGGTGCGTCCCGGCTGGAAGTACGGCGCTGCTGGGAGTGTAACCCGCGAATGCTGTAGATGTGGGGCGGACAGCCGTTGCGGCCGCGCATCCCCGGCGAGGTGACAATCGAAGGGGGACGCGGGGAGCCGGGCACCATGAGACGCCGGGCCGTCATCTCCGGCGACGTATCTCCAGCATCATCCGCCGCGAGATCCGCCGGAACCGCTTCGCATCGCCCGCGAAGCTCGGCGGAGCAGTTTCTTGACGTAGGAAAACCAGGTGCGGCTCTCCGCCGCCCGCCATCCACCGATCCCCGTCCCCGTCTAGTACTTGGATTGGATGCGCTTGCGCCAGAAGTCCGCGACGCTGCCGAAGGTGCCCTCGCTGAAGTGGAAGCCCAGCGTGGCGTACAGCCCGTGCCCGTCTGCCGCGAAGTCCGGGTCCAGCAGGTTGCCGAAGCGGTAGCCGCCCTCCACCTCCAGCTGCTTGCCCAGGCCGACCACGAGCGCCGGGGCGGCGCTCCACTGCTGCGCGTTGCCGCTGCCCACGGTGAGCAGCCGGCCGTCCATGCGCACCCGCACCGGGCCACGGACCTCGCGGTCCAGGCGCAGGCCCATGAACTGGGCGCGGGCCCCCAGCTGCTCCACGCCGGGCAGCGTGGGGTCGGCGAGCGTCCAGCGCAGGGCGTAGCGGGCGGCCAGCTCGGTGCCGTCGCGCGGCGTCCACACCAGGTCGGTGCTGCCGATCAGGCGGCGGTCCTCGCCGGCGGTGCCCAGCACGCCGCCGGTGCCCAGCGGGTTCAGCGAGCGGCGCCACTCCACCTTGGCCAGCGCGTTCAGCGCCTCGCTGCCCACCGGCCGGAAGGCCAGGCCCAGCAGCGAGCGGTCGCGCCGGCTCTGCTCCAGCCCGTTGCCGGTCAGGTTGTACTGCTGCAGCCACTCGCTGCGGCCCAGGAGGGCCGTGGAGATGCCCAGCGGCGCATCTCCCGCCAGGTCCAGGCGGTGGCCGCGGGTGTCGCGGCCGTCGTGCATCTCGCCGTGGGCGCTGAAGCGCGGGCGGCCGTCGGCCGGCACCCAGTCCAGCCCCAGCCCGGCGGACCAGCGGTCCGGCTCGGCCTGCGGGAAGGGGAGGGCGCGGTTGGGGTCGCTCAGCGCGGCGCGGCTCACCCCGAAGCGGCGCTCGAAGAGCGACGACACGGCCCAGCCGCCCTGCAGCTGGAGGTGCTGGTCCCAGCCCAGCGCCAGGTAGTTCCTGGCGCGCGAGTCGTCCGCCCGCTCGAGGCCGCCGTACACCTGGCCGCCGAAGATGGCCTCGGTGCGCGCCTTCACCTCGGTGAGCTGGTAGCCGCGGGCGGTGTCGCCCGGAAGCGAGACCCAGCGGTGCGCCAGGTCCAGCCGGGTGCGGGGCAGCACGCGCAGCGACAGGCCGGCGCCCACCTCGTTGGGCCGGCCGGGGGCGACCGCCTGGCCGGCCACGGGCGCCACCGGGTGGTCCAGGTTCCGCGTGCCCTCCACCCACACGTCCACGCGGTCCACGGGCGAGAACGAGATCTTGCCGACGGCGGACGACGACGAGGCGTCGGCCTGGACGTCGCTCGCCATGCCGCCCTCGGCCGTGAGCGTACGGCCCAGGACGGACTGCTGGAGCTGCATGCGCGTGTTGTGGCGCTCCACGCCGTACTGGTCGAAGCGCTCGCGCTCGTGCGTGAGCCGCACCGTGGAGCCCTCGGCCACCTTCACCTCGCCCGAGAGCCGGATCTCCTGCAGGCCCGAGCTGAGGCGCGGGTCGGCACTGCCGGAGAAGCCCTGCCCCACGTGCATCCACTCGGCGCCCAGCCGTGCGCGGTCGCCGAACGTGGTCCACGAAACGTCGGCGTGGCTGGCGAGGGCGGAAGAGTCGGAAGACGCCGAGCGCATCAGCTCGCCGCCCATCTCCAGGCCGCTGCGGCGCAGGCGCACGTCGGCGCCGGCCAGGTTGCGGGAGATGCGCTCCAGGCCGTTCTCGGCCGCGTCGCGCACGCCGTACACGCCCAGCCCCAGCGAGTCCAGCCCGGCCGAGCGCAGCCAGCGGCGGGCGTCCACCTCCATGCGCAGGCCGCCCACCATCTGCGACTTGCCCCCCGAGCGGCTCTCGACCGTGGCGACCACGTACACGGGGTCGCCCTCGGCCGTGGCGGCGGGGACGGGGCGCTCCAGCAGCACCTCGCCGCTGACGTAGTCGATCTGGTAGTCCACGAAGCGCTGCAGCTCCACGCGGCTGATCACGCGGGCGGCGTTCTCGCGGGCGCGGATCTCCACGGCCACGATGTCGGTGCCGGGGCGCACGTTGGAGCCCAGCTTGTAGGGGCCCGACGTGCCGTCGCCGCGAAGCTGGCGCTGCACCAGCGCCTGGTCGGTGAGGCTGCCGAAGGCGCGCCAGACCACGGCGCCGGTCGCGACGCGCGCGCCCACGCCGGTGAGCGAGCGCTGGTAGCCGCCCAGCTGTGCCCCGCCGCCGAAGCCCGACGTGTTGATGTCGCCCAGCTCCAGCCAGTCGAAGCCGCGCTCCAGCCGCGCCGACACGCTCTGCGTGGAGGCCGAGAGCACGCGCCGGTCGCTTCCGTCGCCCAGCGTGGGGTAGCGGCTCTCGTCCAGCGGGTCGTAGCCGCGGGCGAAGAAGTCGTTGTTGTCGCTGCTCCGGCGCGAGTCGTAGCTCACGCTCAGCGACGTCTCGCTGCCCAACGCGCCGCGAACCGTCACCGCGCCGAACGCCTCGGGCGCGGCGCCCACGCCCACCTGGCCGATGCCGGTGGCGAAGAGGCTGCGGGTGGAGGGGAAGACGCGCAGCGGCAGGCGCCCGTGCACCTTGCCGGAGGCGAGCGAGATCTCGCCCGGCCCCACGGAGTGGCCGGCGACGACGGGGATGGCGACGGTGCCGTCCGCCCGGGCGGCGACCTGGAAGCCGACCGAGCTGGCGTCGGCGTCGGTGCCCGTGAGCGTGGCGCCGCGTCCCTCCACGGTGATGCGGGGGCGGTTGGCCAGCGGCACGCCCCACTGGTCGAGCACGCGTGCGGCGACCATCACGGTGTCGCGGGCGTCGGCGTGCAGCACCGGCGCGGGCAGCGCCTCGATGCGCACGGGGTCGCCCGAGCGGTGCACGGCCACGCTGTCCCAGCGCTCGGTGCCCCACGAGTTCTTCATCTCCACCCGCAGGCGGTGCGGGCCGGGCGCCAGCTCGATGCCCACGAAGTCCATCACGCCATCGGGCCGCAGGTTGGCCTCGCCCACCTTGCGCCCGCCGTCGAAGACCTGCACCGCCGCGCCGGGCTCGCCGCGCACGCCCACGTAGACGCGGTTGGTGCCCACCACCGCGCCGTCCGCCGGCGCGAAGATCTGCACCGACGGGCCGCCCAGCAGCTCGCCCCTCTTCTCCGCCTCGCGCTCCGCCGCCGTACGCAGCGGCTGCACGCGCGCCGCCGAATCGGCCGCCACGTCGGACGCGGTCGTCACGACCGGCGCCGCGGCGGAGGACGCGGATGGAGCAGATGCGGTCGATGTCGTCGAGCCCGAAGCGGGCGAGCCGCCCGCCGTCGTCCGAGCCGCCGAACCGGCCGCCGAAGCCGCAGTCCGCGCCGGGGCCATCGCTGCCGAGACGGCGGACGCGGCGCCGATCACCGGCGCGGCGGCGGACGGTCCGCCGGCCGAAGGACGGACGGAAGATGCGACCGCCGCGCGCCGCGCCGGCACGTTCAGCATCGCCGGAAGCGTGGCGACGGACGGGCGCTCGCCCACCGGGCAGGCCGCCAGGGCCGCGTCGACCGGCGGCTGCGCATCCGCCGCTGCGCGCTCGGGGAGCGGCGCGGAGGTGGCGGGGGCGACGGTCAGCGGCGCGCTGTCCACCGTGGCCGGAGCCGCGGGAACGATCGAATCCACCGAAACCGCCGTCGTGGTCGTCGCGGGCGGCACGAAGCCGGGGCGCGGCACCAGGCGGAAGTTGGCTTCGGGGAGGGTCCAGCCGTCCATCCGCACCACCCGCTGGTCGCCGCCGCGCCCGGCAACCACGTAGCCGCGGGCCACGCCCACGGTGTCGAGGCGGAGGAGCTGCGTGCCGGGCTGGATGTCGGCGATGGAGTAGCGGCCCTCGCGGTCGGTGGTGACCACCTGGCCGTCGGCGCTCCAGATCTCCACGCCGGCGGCGCCGGGCTCGCCGGGCTGCTGGCGGCCGTCGTCGTTCAGGTCGATCCACACCTTGCCCACCAGCGACCGCTGCTGCATGGCGAAGCCGCGGCGGGCGCGCACGGTGGCGACGGCCGTGTCGCTGCGAACGGCGCCGCCCTCGGCGCGGGCCCAGGCGCGGTTGGCGATGCTGCCGCGACCGGCGGTGAGCACGACCACGCCGTAGCGAACGACGTGCTGCCCGCCGGCGGGCAGCGGGCCCGCCCACCAGATGCGCAGGTCGCGGCCGGACACGCGCATGGAGTCGGCGCCCTGGAGCGAGCCCTGCACCAGCTTCACGTTGGCCGGAAGCTCGTCGCGCACCTCGATGCCCTGCAGCGGGGCGGCGGCCGCGTTGCGCAGCGTGAGCACGTAAGGGATCGCGTCGCCCGGCCCGGCCTCGAGCACGCCGGTGCTCTTCGTGATCTTCAGCTCGTCGCCCTTGAACGCCGCCACCTGCATGGCCGCGGCGACGGCCGAGACGGCCTCCACGTTGGCGCCGCGGCCGGTGACGCGGTTGATCACCGACGCCACCGGCTGGCCACCCGCCGGCATCCCGGCGCGCGTGACCAGCTCGATCACGCCGGACCCGCCGGGCGCGAGCGTGCCCAGGTGCCAGCGCAGCACCTGGCCATCGACCTCGGGCTGGATGCTGGCCGAGACGAAGGAGAGGATGCCGGGGAGCGAGTCGACCAGCACCAGGTCGCGGATCGCCACGTCGGCGGAGAGGTTCGCGTAGCTGAGGCGGAAGCCCACCTCGCCGCCCACCCGCACCGTGTCGGCGCCCGTGCGCTCCTTGCGCAGCTGCAGCGACGGGTACCTCACCGAGGTCACGGTGGTGGGCGACTCCACCGCCACGCTGTCCCACGTCACGCGTGCCACGTTGCGAAGCGCGCCGGCCGCGGCGCCCGCGCCGATGGTGGCGCGGAAGCTGGCCGTGGCCGAGTCGCCCGGAGCCACCGGCCCGATGTGCAGGTGCACCGTCTGCCGCCCCGCCCCGTCGCTCACCGAGCCGGCGTCGGCGTCGGCCGAGTCGGTCACGGCGTGGCCGGCGAGCACCAGCGAGCCGGGCACGAAGCGGAGGCCCTCCGGGAGCGGGTCGTCCAGCCGCGCATCTCCCGTGGCGCCGTCGCCGTGGTTCGCCCACGCCAGCGTGTAGGTGAGGGTGTCGCCCGAGGTCGCGAGCGGCCGGTCCACCGTCTTGCCCAGCGACAGCGTCGCCACGGGCAGGTGCACCGTGAGGATGTCGGACACCGAGGTCGTTGCCGCCGCGTTGAGCAGCGACGTCGCCTTGATGCCTACCGTCGCCTTCGACCTGTCCGCCGCGTTGGCCGGCGCGTCGACCACCGCCAGCACCGCGGCGCTTTCGCCCTGGCCCAGCGCCAGGGGTCCCGAGATGACGACGTCACGGGGGCCCAGCGCCCCGTCGCCGTCCACGTCCCGCCAGAGCGCCGCGCTCCAGCCGGCCGGCCCCGCCGCTTCGAGAACGAAGCGGTCCTGGCCGGTGCCCACGTTGGTGAGCCGGTGCGCGAACACGCTCCGGCTGCCGGGCACCACCACGGCCTCGCGGGGCGGCTCCAGCGCCACCCCGGCCGTCTGCTCCAGCACCACCTGCGCGCTGGAGCTCGCCTTCCCGTCCACGCCGTCCTCGCCCTTGTAGGTGAGGGTCGCCGTGTTGGTGATCCGCAGGGTGTCCGGCGTGGGGGCCCGCACCCCCTGCGCCGCCGCCGGAGCCGCCCCGAGCACCGCGCACGCAAGCACCCCCACCCACCGGGGAGAGATCCCCCGGCGGGTGGCGGCGCGAAGCGCGAGCGAGCGGAGCGGCTCAGGAAGCATTCGGAACCCTGTGAGAGTCAGGGCTGGACTACTTGACCTGCACGCGGATCCAGAAGTAGCGCGTGGCGCCGGGCGCCAGCGTGCCCGTGAGCGCGCCCGTCACCGTGCCGGCGACGTTGCTGATCGTCCACCCGGCCGCGTCGCCGCTCGCCGACTGGTAGGTCACCTCGCTCGGAAGCGGGTCCGAGACCGAGATGGTCTGGGCCGCGGCCGTGCCTGCGTTGGTCACGGCGACCTTGTACTGGATGTACTGGCCGGGGAGCACGCGATCGGTGGTGTTGTTGATCGTCGTGGTCTGGTCGTCCTTGTACGCGGTCTTGGCCATGGTGAGCTGCGCCTTGACCACCGTGATGGTGTAGCTGCCCGGGTCGCTGATGGCGGCGTTGTTGCTCGACGTCGCCAGCAGGCCCAGCGGGGCCGTGGTGCCGGCCGAGGCGTTGTTCGCCACGGTGTAGACCACCGTCACGTTCGCCGAGGCGCCCGCGGCGAGCGACACGCTGCTGCCGGTGCCGGCGGTGCCGTTGACCGAGATGATGGTCAGCGTGGCGCCGGTGGTGCTGCCGGCCAGCGTATAGGTGTCCGCCGCGTTGCCGTTGTTGGTGACGACGAACGTCTCGGAGTACTGCGTGCCGTTGCTGGGCAGGCGGCTGGCCGTGCCGTTGTCCGGGGTCACGGTCACGGCGGCCGACACGGGCGGGTTGATGCTCGTGGTGGTCGGGTCGTTCGTGGCCGGGGTGCGCAGCGACGTGGCCGTCATGGTGATCGGGTTCGTCGTGCCGCCCTTGCCCGGTGCCACCGTGTAGATGACGGTGACCACCACGTTGCCGCCCTGCGCGACCGGCGTGTTGGAGAGCGCCGAGTCCAGCGCCGTGAGCGTCGTGTACGTGGTCGCGCCGATCTTGTAGCCGGTCACGGTGATGCCCGACGGAACGCTGAACGCCACGTTCACGCTGTCGGTGCCGTTGCCGGTGTTGACCACGGTGAAGCCGAGCTGGTTGCCGGTGCTGGGGCTGGCCGGCGTCACGGTGGCCGGCGACTGCGCGTCGACGCCCGCGAGGAAGCCGACCGTCACGCTCGCGCTGGCGGTGACGTTGGTGTAGGTGTTTCCGTTGGCGTCGGTGTAGCTGGCCGTGGCCGTGTTGGTGATCACGGTGCCTTCCGGCGTCAGCGTCTGCGCGGCAGCGCGGCCCGCCGACAGCGGGACGAGCAGCGCCGCGGCAAGCGCCAGGCCCTTCAGGGTCTTGTTCATTGCAGGGTTCCTAATGTGTGATGGGGGGATGGGAACTTAGAGCCCGCTCGTGCCGGCCGCGGGAGCGGCCGCGGCACCCGACGCCCGGGGCGCGGCATCCAAGCGGGCCTCGAACTCCGCCGTGACGGTGGCATGCGGGGCCACAGCGCCGTCGACGGTCCAGCGAACGTTCGTGTACTTCTCTGCCGCGACCGGGCGGCGGACCTGGCGGCCCTCCACGGTCACGGTCTCCATCGGCTGCGCGGAGAAGGTCCTGCCTCCGTCGGCCGAGTACTCCACGCGAGCGTCGGAACGGCTCGCGGTCGCCGAGCCCGCCACCATGCGCAGGCCGGCGGGGATCGGGTCGGCCAGCACCACGCTCCGCACGGCGCCGGCGCCGGGGTTCGTGAAGGCCAGCCGGTAGCGCACCACGTCGCCGCCGCGCAGGGAGGCGTCGCGGCGCGGGGCGCCGCGGGCGGCCTCGGCGGCCGCCGTCACGTTGGTGGCGGTGATGGTCATCGGGTTCCCCGGCGCGGTGCGCTGGGCCGTCGCGGGAACGGCCGCCAGGGCGACCGCCAGCAGGGAGACGAGACGGGTACGGAGCTTCATGGTGCCTCCTGGGTGAAGAATGCCGGCCTCGGCCGGCGGTGGAACGCCGAACGGTTCAGCGTGTGGTGTGTGTCTTGTGAGCCGGGAAGTGTCCATCGGGCGGGATGCTTCACGAGCCCACCCGAAATGCACTCACCGTGCCCTATCGCATCTGCAGAAAACCCCAACACCTGCGCCATTTTCCTGACGGGCGGCGGCGTATCCGCCGGTCCTCTTTCGGCACGCTCGTTCCCGTTCGGGAACACGCCTCGGAAAGGGTGTGTTCCCCCCGCGGCGCCGGAATCGGTTCCGGTGCGGGAACGTGCGGGATGGGTGAGGTGGATCGGGAGCGGGCGGGAGGGACGGGTCAGCGTATTCGCGCCACGAACGTCAGGGTGCTGAGCGAGGTCACCGCGTCGGCCGGCAGGCTGCCGGTGAAGACCCAGCGCAGCTTCTTCACGCACGCGTCGAAGCCGGCGGGGGCAGAGCAGGCGGCCGACACCGGCGTGTAGCCCCAGGTGCTGCCGTCGGCCGAGTACTGGACGGCCGCGGTCACGCCCGCCGGCAGCGACTGCGTGGGCGTGCCCAGCTTGAACATCGTCTGCGACGGGACGGAGTCGACCACCACCACGCCGGTGGCGGCGAAGTTGCCCGTGTTGTTCGTCTTCAGCGTGTACGTGAGGTCGGTGCCCGGGGCCAGCGTGTTGTTGGGGCTCACCGTCTTCGTGAGCCCCAGCGTGGGCCGCACGCGCTGCACGGTCACGTAGCCCGTGTCGCGCGCCAGCGTGGGCCGGCTCACGGCGCGGGCGGTGAGCACGATGTCGCGCGTGCTGGTGGCGCCCATCTTCACCGTGTAGTAGACGGTGTAGTTCGTGGTCGTGTTCGCGTTCAGGAACACCCGCGCGCTGTCGCGCGGCGCGGGCGAGGCGATGCCGGTTCCCTTGATGGAGTCGATGCGCACCACCGACGTGTCGGCCACGTCGGCCAGCAGGTCGAAGTTGTCGCCCGAGAGCGACGGGTTCTCGACCGCGAAGACCTGGCTGGAGGTGCCCGGCAGCCGCAGCATGGTGCCCCCGTCGGGCGTCACGTTCGCCAGCGAGACGGCGATGGAGGTGACGATGTACTCCGGCAGCACCAGGTCGGTGCCGGACGAGAAGTTCACCGTCGCGGTGCGCGCCCCCGCCGCGATGCGCGAGGCCACGTCGTATCCGTCCAGGTCCACGCCGTACACGTTCGCCGTGCCGTTCACGGTGGAGTTGTACGCGTTCTGCGACGGGTTCTGCGCGTCGGTGAGCCCGGTGCCGTTGAAGCTCAGCGCCTCTGCGTTGGTGGCGTCGCCCGTCTGGTCCGGGTCGCCCTCGAACACCAGCGCGGTGATGCGCCCGGCCGGGGCGGCGGGCGCCAGGAAGTTGGTGAGCGTGATGGTCTGCGATGCCTGGCGCACGGGGAAGATGCCGTCGTACAGGCTGATGCGGCGCGGCTGCACCGCCGCCCCCGGCACGTTGTAGATCACCAGCAGGCTCCACCCGCCGTACACCGTCTGCAGCGAGCAGTACGCGGCGCCGTTCACGTCGGCCGTGGCCACGGTAAGGCCGCGCAGCGTGTACGTGCCGTTGCCGGTGACGAACGCCGTCACGTCCTTCTCGCCGCCGAAGTAGCGAAGCGTGTTGCCGTTGTAGAGGAAGGTGTTGGTGAACGTCCGGTCCGCCGTGCGGCTGGTGCCGTTGAAGGTGACCGTGTTGTCCACCGTGGCGCCCGAGCCAGCCCAGTACAGGTACGCCTTGAACACCGTGCCGCCCGCGGGGATGCCGCTGATGGTGACGCTGGTGTTCGTGTTGGTCCCCGACACCGCACAGGCGTCGCTGGCGTTGCTGTTGGTGCGGATGGTCTGCGCCCCCGCCACGTAGTCGTACGCGCCCTCGAAGGTCTGGAACGACGCCAGCTGCGCCGCGGCCGGCCGGGCGCACAGCAGCCCCAGGCACGCGAGCACGCCGCGCAGGAGGGCCTTGGCGGCTCTCCGGGCGGGGCGGGGCGTGGGCGTGCGGTGCGGTGCGGGCTGCATGTGGGCGAGGCTCTCGATCAGTCGGATTGTCGCGAACCCCTCGCAGCGGAGGTTCGCGCGCGGCCGGCCCGGCGGCTCGTGCCGGGAATCCGCTCGTTTATGATTGACGGTTGAGGGGCTACTGGCGGCGTTGCCGGGCGGGAACGCGACGTACCGTTCGCGACGTACTCGAATGCACCCCGCATGCCACGCAGGGCATCGCACGCAACCACTTGCCGGATTGGTGTTTAGCGCGCCATCGACGCCGCGGTGCCGGGCGAGGCGGCGGTCCGAAGCGGCATCTGCGTTCCCGTTCGGGAACAACACGAGCGATGGATGCGCGAGGCGAGACGAAGGGCCGTGAACGAACGGCGGATCGGGTCGGGAGCGGGATGGTCTGTGACAGCGGACGCGGAAGCGGATCGGCTCCCGTGCGGCGGAAGCCGCGGGCGGGCGTTCTCGGGCGGGGCGGCATGCGTTCCGCCCGGAACGCGAGGAAGATGCAGGGTCGGACGCGTTTCCGCCAGGGTCGCGTGTTCCGGACCGAGCTTGGACGAGGGTTGGACATAGGATCCGCCCGGCGCGGAGGAGCTTAAGCGGGCGGCGCGGCAGTGGGGGGATGTCGTCGGCGGCATCCTGCGTTCCCATCTGGCAACATGCGGGTTGTCCGCCGTTCTTCCCGGATTCGCCGGCCCTCGAATCTACAGTCGCCGGAGATGTCGGATGACGGTCCATGGTGTTCATCGACAGAGGTTCATCGACAGTGGCCATCGACCGATGCTCATCTGCCGATTCATATCATCTGTCGGCCGTTCATCTGGCGATGTGCATCGACCGATGCTCATCAACCGGTGTTCGTCTGCCGGCCGTTCATCTACCGGACACACCTTTGATGGGGGCTACTCGTGGGGAGCTGGGGCGGGCGGGACGGGGATGGTGCGGGCGCGGGGGGAGAAGAACGGCGAGCGGACCGTGTAGTGGCGCGTGGGGAGGCCCAGGAGGCGGATGAAGGCGCGGCGGAGACCCCGGCCCACCGCACGGCCCACGGGCGCGCGGCCCTCCACCGCCGGGCGCGCTTCGCCGCGGAGCCAGCGGCGCAGCTCGTCGATGTCGGAGAGCGAGAGCGTCTCCACGTCGAGCGTGGCGAGGTAGTAGTACCGGCCGCCGCCGGACGCGTGCAGCGTGGAGGCGAAGGCGCCCTGCAGCGCCTCGTCCACCTCGCGCAGGGTGGCGAACCGCTGCTCCGAGCGGCCGGTGTCCAGCGTGTAGCCCGGCTCCAGCGTGCTGCGCAGGACGGCCAGCGAGATCTCCTGCGAGCCCTCCAGCGCGTCGAACGTGCCCTTGTGCCACAGCTCGACGCGCAGGTGAAAGCGTAGCGGCAGCCCCTGCGACAGCGCGTCGCGCAGCGCGGGGTCGTCCAGCACGCCGTGCGCCGACACCACCGGCCGCCACCCCGCCTGGGAGCCCGCCAGCCCCACGGCGAGCGGCCTCTGCGCCGCGGCCGGGAGGGCCGCGGCGCAGAGGCACAGGGCGAGCCGGAGCGCCGGAGCGCGGCGGAGCGCGAAGGTCAAAAGCGCGGGGCGAGGCGGACGAAGACGTTCAGGCCGCGTCCGTCGCCGTTCAGCGGCACGGCCCCGTAGATGCCCACCTTGCCCAGCAGCACCCCCAGCCCCAGGTCCACCGCGGTCTCCTCGTCGCTCCCGGTTCCGTTCTGCCAGGCCCGGCCCACGTCGCTGAACACCACCCATCCGAAGTCCGCGTTCCAGCTGCGGCCGTGGTAGCGGCGCGGCGCGGCCGCGGTCTCCGCCTCGCCGTCTTCGGCCGCGACGTAGGCGTCGTCGCCGTCGTCGTCGCCGGACCAGTCGAAGTGGAAGCTGAGGTTGCCGCGGTACTCGGCCTGGGCCAGCGCGAAGCGGTCGCAGCCGTAGCCGGTGTAGAACGAGGGGACCCGGTCGTCGCCCGCGGCCACGTCGCCGGGGCGCTGCACGCGGGTGCGGCGGGCGCCGCAGTCCAGCGAGAAGAGGCCGTAGCCCGGCAGCGAGCCCTCGCCGCCCAGCGCGTGCTGCCGCTGCGGGGGCAGCCGCCCGCCGGTGAGCGCGCCGCCCGCCAGCAGGCGCAGGTTGAGCCGCGAGTTGGGGCTGATGCGGTTGTAGCGCCGCACGTCCACCGTGCCCGCCGTGAAGTCGCCGAACGTCTCCGCGGGAATCAGCAGGTCCGGCCCGCCGGCGGTGCGCACCACGGCGGCCGGCCGCGTGAGCCGGCTGTCGATGGAGCGCTCCAGCATGCCGGAGACGAACCAGCCGGTGGAGGGGTCCTCCGCGCCGCTGCGCGTGTCCCACGCCCCGGTCAGCGAGGCCGTCTTCAGCCGCCCCTCGCCCACCAGCGGCTGCGCGCGCCACGGGTCGTCGTTCTTGAAGATCGTCCACGGGCTGCCGGACGGAAGGCTCTCGTTGCTCTCCGAGCGGAACTCGCCCGTGAGCGACAGCGGCGAGCCCTGGGGGGCGAGGGTCGCGTAGGCGCTCCAGCCCTCGCGCTGGTAGTGGTCGCGGTAGTCGCGGTGCAGGAAGAAGGTGGCCAGGCCGTTCTCCAGTTTGGTCAGGTGCCACGCCTCGATCGGGTCCACGACCGAGCGGACGCTGGCCCCCACGCGGAAGGCGCGCTCGCCGCCCAGGAACTGCTCGACGCGCACGTCGTATCCCCAGCGGCCGGGGCCCACCGCCAGCCCCTCCTCGGTTCGGTAGATGGCCTGCGCCCTGATCCGCAGCGGGTTCGCGCCCGACGTCTCGATGATGGGGCCGAAGGTGATGGGCAGCCCCTCGACCCGGTTGTAGCTCTGGCCCGTGGCGACCACGAAGTCCGCGCGCCCGTGGCGGCCCGTCTCGCGCATGGCTTCCCCGTCGTCGTCCCCCTCGCCGCCGCCGGCGTGGAGGGTGATGCCGGCCCGGGCGCGCCCTTCGCCGCCGCGCAGGACGATGCGGTCGCCGCGGCGCTCCAGGGGCAGCGGCTGCGAGTACGCCACCATCTCGCCGCCGATGCGGGCCTGGTCCTCGCCCGTGACGCGGCCGCCTGCGACGGTGAGGTCGCCGGTGATGACGGCGCCGGGAAGCAGCTCCACGTCGCCGTTGATCACCACCAGCCGCCCCTCGATGCGCCCGGCGATGGTCACCGGCCCGCCCAGCACCGCTACGTCGCCCTGCACCGTGCGGTCGGCGGGGATGCGGGTGCGGCCGCTGAAGTGGATGGTCTCGGGGTCGTTGAAGAAAGCCGTCAGCCGCTCGGCCGCGTCGGCGGGAAGGTCCGCCTGGCCGATGGTGCCCGGAACCGTGTCGCGGCCCCCGCCCTGCTGCGCGGCCGCGGGTGCGGCGAGCAGGAGCGCGGCGGAAAGGCCGATGATGCCGTACCTGAACATGATGTCCTCCGGGAGGATTCGAGTGCTGCGGAGCCTGCGGTGTGCGCCCTCTGCAAAGGCACGCCCCGTGCCCCGCCCCACCCTTCTGCCATCTCGCTTCGCACCAAACACTTACCGCATCATCTCCATCGCCCGCCTTCGTGTCCTCGTGTCCCACTGACACGGTTTACCGACGCAGGTGTCCCCTCCCGCGTCACAAGTAGAACCTCGACCGGACGAAGGGCTCCGCCCGAACGAAGGTCAAATCCAGTCGTCCACGATGGCCATTCCGGCGACTAGGAACGACGACGCCGTCCAGAGCAGCGCCAGCAGACCGAGAAACCACACCACCGCCTTCCTTGCCTGGTGGCGGTGGATCAGGTAGAGCACCAAGGCCGCCTGCGCAATCGCAAGCGCGATCAGCACCACCTGCCGCCACGGCGTCCGATCCGCACGAAGACCCTGCTCTGCCCCGTATTCCACGGCTCCAAACACGACGACACGAGCGGGCCGGCGAAGAAGAGCAGCATCTCCAACCAGTGCGGCGAGCCCGGCGGATGCGACCGTAAATCCTGCCGCCGGGCCGCGAGCAACCCAGCCGCGATGAGCGACACGGCGACCCCCGCGCCGCCAGGAGTCGGCAGCGAGTAGCGCAGAAGGTCGAAGATTGTCGCCAGCAGGCGCATCGTCCATCCCGTTCGGTGAGTTGCCGGCATCCCTGAGGCCGTGCCGAAACCTACCGTTCGATGCCAAGGCGGCGCATGCGGCGGTAGAGGTTGGCGCGGTCGGTTTGGAGGCGGCGCGCGGCCTCGGCGACGCTGCCGTCGGCGTGATCCAGCGCGCCGGACAGGAGCTGGCGCTCGTAGTCGTCCAGGCGGTCGGGCAGCGAGCGGGCGTCGTCGTGCCGGTATGCGTTCACGTCGGCGGCCTGCGCGGGGGCGGAGCCGGCCAGCATGCCCCGGATCTCGGCCGCGCTCACGTCGCTGCCCGCGTGCAGGATCGCCAGGCGCTCCAGGATGTTCGCAAGCTCGCGCACGTTGCCCGGCCACGCGTGCCGCGCCAGCGCGTCCATCGCCCCCGCGTCCAGGCTCGGCGGGCGCAGGCCCGTGCGCGCGCGGTTGCGGGCGAGGAAGTGATCCACCAGCAGCGGCACGTCGTCGCGGCGCTCGCGCAGCGGCGGAAGGTGCAGCGGGATCACGTTGAGGCGGAAGAAGAGGTCCTCGCGGAACCGCCCCGCGGCCACCTCGCCCCGCAGCTCCTTGTTGGTGGCGGCCAGGATGCGCACGTCCACAGAGATCACCTCGGAGCCGCCCACGCGCTCGATCTCGCCCGCCTCCAGCGCGCGGAGCAGCTTGGCCTGCGCCTCCAGGCTCAGGTCGCCGATCTCGTCCAGGAACAGCGTGCCGCCGCTGGCCAGCTCGAACCGCCCGCGCCGCCGCTCGGTGGCGCCGGTGAACGAACCCTTCTCGTGCCCGAACAGCTCGCTCTCCACCAGGTCGCGGGGGATGGCGGCGCAGTTCAGGCGGATGAACGGCCCGGCCGCCCGCGGCGACATGCGGTGGATGGCCGACGCGACCACCTCCTTGCCCGTGCCGCTCTCGCCGGTGATGAGCACGCGGGCGTCCGTCCGCGCCACGCGGTCCACCATCTCGCGCACGGCCTTGATGGGCGCGCTGCGGCCCACCATCTCCTCGCCCTCGCCCAGCTCCTCGCGCAGCGCCCGGTTCATCTCGCGCGCCTTACGCAGCTCCAGCGCGGAGCGGAGGGTGAGCAGCACCGCCTCGGGGGTGAGCGGCTTCTCGATGAAGTGGAAGGCGCCCAGCTTGGTGGCCCGCACCGCGTCGGAGAGCGACGCCTTGCCGCTCATCATCACCACCGGCAGCTCCGGCGCGGCCTCGCGCAGCTTGGGCAGCGCGTCCAGGCCCGTCTCGTCGGCCATGTACAGGTCCATCAGCACGGCGTCGGGCTCCTCGGCCATCACCTCGGCCAGGGCGCCGCGCCCGCTGCCCGCCTCGCGCGTGCGGAAGCCCTCGGCGCGCAGCAGCGCCCCCAGCATGCGCCGGATGTTGGGCTCGTCGTCTACGATCAGGATGGTGGAGGACATCGGGCGGGGGGATGCGGGAAGCGTGCGGCTGCGCTGCGCGGGGTGCGCGGGAGATGGGCAGGCTACCCGCGGACCGGCAGCCGCGTTCCGCAGAACCGCTTCAAAGCGCGTCGGGAGATGAGGCGCGGAACGGCGCCCGAATCCACCGGCAGCAGCCGATCTGTCGACGCTGGCGACGGTTACGCGGGATGCGACAGAGGCGGATGGCGTCGCCACGGCCCAAACGCGATTCCGCAGATGCGTCGCCGCGTCAGCCGGGCGTATGAAACGCCCGGCTGGGAACTGCGGTCGTCCTGCGGACGACGGGTGGTGCGGGCGGATGCTTCCGCGCGTTCCCGACACCGGAACTGCGAGAGGCCGCGCATCTCCCGAGCCTGGCCCTGATCGCTCGGAGTGCATCGGCCGTGATCGAACCGATCACGGCGCTGAGCTAGACCGCCTTCGGAGCGCCGTTGGCGGAGTCGCGGACGGCGGCGGGGAGGAGGACGCGGAACTCGGCGCCGCCTTCGGGGCGGTTGCGGGCGCCCACGCGGCCGCCGTGCGCCTGCACCGTCTGGCGGACGAGGGCCAGGCCCAAGCCGGTCCCGCGCGACTTGGTGGTGAAGTCCGGCTCCCAAATGGCTTCCAGGTTCTCGGCGGGGATGCCGGGACCGCTGTCGAGGACGCGGACCTCCACGTGCCCCTCGCGCGAGCTGAGGATCACGGTCACCGCGCCCGCGTTGCCCACCGCGTCGCCCGCGTTGAGCAGGAGGTTGCTGAACGCCCGCGACAGCGCGTCGTGGTTCCCCACGATGGGCGGCAGGTCCACCGGCGCGCGCAGCCGCGGCGTCACGTCCGGCGGAAGGTGGGTGCGCAGCAGGTAGTCCATCATCTCGCGCAGGTCGATCTCGCTGCTGGGGCCCTCGGGCAGGCGGCCGAACTGCGCGAAGCCCCGCGCCAGCTCGTCCAGCCGCGCGGACTCGGCGGCGATGACCTCCAGGGCCTCGCGCTCCGCCTCGCCACCCGCGCCCGCGCGCTCCAGCGTGCGCACGGCCAGGCGCATGGGCGTGAGCGGGTTCTTCAGCTCGTGCGCCACCCGCCGCGCCATGGCGATCCACGTGCGCATGCGCTCGTCCTCCAGCTCCCGCGCGCGCGACGCCTCCAGCTCGCTCACCATCTTCCGGAAGGCTTCGCGCAGCACGCCGAACTCGCCCGTCTCGTCCGGGCGCTCGGCGGGCGCGTCGGGCAGCGGCTCGCCGCGGGCGACCAGGCCGGCCCAGCCCACCAGCTCGTCCACCGGCCGCGAGAGCCCGTGCGCCATGCCCCGCGCCGCCCGCACCGCCAGCCAGAAGAGCAGCGCCCCCACCAGCAGCGCCAGCAGCGGAATGAGCACCAGCGCCCGCCCGATCAGGAACTCCCACCGGCGGCTCTGGAGCACCGAGTCCGAAAGCTCCGCGCGGTGCGCACGCGCGGCCTGCACGAGCGCGGGGTCGCCCGAGCGCTCGGCGCGCTCCAGCAGCTCGCGTCCGCTGGCGCCCGCGCGCGTCCATGCGCCCGCGCTGTCCGTGAGCGCGACGGCCTCGGACACGACGAGGGTGCCCACGCCCACCAGCAGCAGCGCGGGGAGCAGCGAGAACAGCACCAGCGAGAGCCGGAGCCGGCGTTCGAACGAGCGCCGCGTGGGCATGGCGGGCGGTAGCGCGGGAGAGGGTTCGACGGGGACGCGCGGGAAAAGCTCGATGCCCGCGGGTGTGTCGGAAAGCTACGCTCCCCGCGCCGACGGCGGCAAGTCGCGCGACCACGCCGCGCATCCGCCGGGGAGCACGAGACGCACGAACGGGAGATGACCAGCGGCCGACCACGCCGACCGTCCATCCCCGCCTCGCATCTACAGTCCGCCCAGCATCTTCCGATTACCGGAAACCTGACGAGGCAGACGTGTCGGAAGATGAAGTCGCGACAGCGTTCCAAGCCGAGCGACGGACGGCGCCGCGCGACCACCAGCCTCGCTCCGCCGCCTCTCGACCCGCCCCCCCCGCAGCGCGTAGCGCGAGTTGCCACCGCGTGAGCAGCGAGGGCGGCGGCCGCAGAACCTGGGAAGGGCGGCAGCCGTGGAAGCCGTGCCTTCCCCCGCTTGCGGGGAGGGCAGGCGAGTTTTACGAGCCGGGTGAGGGCCCCTCCCCCAACGCCCCTTCCATCCGCCCCCGCGCCATCTCCATCAGCGCCGGGATGTCCGCTTCCGTCAGCCCGTCCGTGGGGATCGCGTCCAGCACGCGGATCTGCACGGGGCCGGGGCGGAGCGTGCGGGTGGAGATGTCGAAGTTGGGCTTGAGAGGAGAGATGACCACGGGAACCAGCGGCGCGCCGGTGCGGACCGCCATCTGGAAGCCGCCCTTCTTGAACGGCAGCATGGTGCCGTCGCCCGGGCCGCGCGTGCCCTCGGGAAAGATCCACACGGCGGCCCGGCGGTCGCGGATCGCCTCCTCGGCCTCGTGCAGGCGGCCCACGGACTGGCTGGTATCCGCGCGGTCGATCAGCAGGTTGCCGGTGGACGTGTACAGCCAGCCGAAGAAGGGCACGGCGCCCACCTCCTTCTTGGCGATCACCACCGAGCCGGGCGCGAAGACGCTCGCCAGGATGGGCACGTCCAGCGCGCTCTGGTGGTTGCCGATGAACACGCACGGCCGGTGCGCGGTCAGGTTCTCGGCCCCTTGCACGGTCAGCCGCAGCCCCAGCGGCGGGCACATGAGCCTGGCCAGCACGCGCGCGTAGTCCGACGCCACCGCCGAGCGGTCGCGCCGCACCAGCGCGATCGCCAGGCCGTACACGCTGGCGGCCACGAAGCCCAGCATGGCCGCGGCTAGCCGCAGGTAGAACATCGTCCTCCTCTCCGCGGCTGGCGGACGCGGGCTACTTCGCCCGGTGGACGATGGTGGTGGAGCCCTGGTCCACGGGCTTCAGGATGACCTCGTCGATGCTCACGTGCGGCGGGCGGGTGGCGCACCAGGCCACCGCGTCGGCCACGTCGTCCGGCCCCAGCGGCGTCATGCCGGCGTAGACCTTCTTCGCGCGGTCCTCGTCGCCCTTGAAGCGCACCACGCTGAAGTTGGTCTCCACCATCCCCGGGTCCACCGTGCTCACGCGCACGCCCGTGCCCAGCAGGTCCAGCCGCAGCCCCCGGGTGATGGCGTCCACCGCGTGCTTGGTGGCGCAGTACACCGCGCCGCCGGGGTACACCTCGTGCCCGGCGAGCGAGCCGATGTTGACCACGTGGCCCCGCCCCCGAGCCACCATGCCCGGCACCACCGAGCGAGTCACGTACAGCAGGCCCTTCACGTTGGTGTCGATCATCTCGTCCCAGTCGGCGCTGCTGGCCTCGTGGACCTTCTCGGTGCCGCGGCCCAGGCCGGCGTTGTTGACCAGCACGTCGATCTCCGCCCACTCGGGCGGCAGGGCGGCCAACACCCGCGTCACCACGCCCACGTCGCGCACGTCCAGCTCCATCAGGTGGCTCTCGGTGCCGTGGGCGCCGCGCAGCTCGGCGGCCAGCGCCTCCAGGCGGTCGGTGCGGCGGGCGGCCAGCACTAGGCGGCTGCCCAGCGCGGCGAAGGCGCGCGCGCAAGCCTCCCCGATTCCCGAGCTGGCGCCGGTCACGAGCACGGTTCCCGGAACGATGTTCGGCATATCTGCTTCCTGCGTGATGTTCTTCGGTTAGTGGCGGACGACGGAGAAGCTACGCCGCCGCCCGCGCCCATGCCACCTCGCGCGAGCGATCCGCCGGATCAGCGAAGGACGGTAGATGAACGGCGGCCGCGCACTCAGTCGAACCGCACGGGAGATGCACGGCCGTGCGTCGTCGCCACTGCGTAACTCACGGGAGATGCGCGGCGGCACACCGTCTTCCTCGGCGCACAAGCATGAGATGCGCGGCGGACGTCGCGTAATCGCGTCAGCTCCGCCCTGCTC
>DASRQW010000191.1 GCA_035696245.1 Longimicrobiaceae bacterium
CGGCGGGGGCAGGGCCCGCCTCCGCCCGGCCGGGCGCCGCCGCGGCACCCGCGGACGCGTCGCGCGCGGGACGCTGGAGCGGGGCGGAGTGGGCGGAGCCCAGCGCCGGAGCGGCGGGGGCGGACTGCGCCGCCGGGGCGCGCTTGCGCAGCAGGGCGGCGCAGGCGGCCGCGACCTCGGCGGCGGTGAACTCTTCGAAGAGCGGCTCCAGCACCAGCATCTGCGCGCCCAGGTCCTCCTCGCGCACGGCGCGGCGGATCTCGGTGCGGAAGGCGCGGAGCAGCGTGGCGGCCCCGGCGTCCTCGCCGGTCACGCCCGCCGCGCGCGCGTCCAGCCCCGCGCGCTCGGCGATGTCGCGCAGGTGCGCCAGCTCGCGCGGCTCCACCAGCACGTAGCCTGTGGCGCCGCCGCCGTGGCGCGCCAGCAGCACCCGCTCGTCGCCCGGCACGTCGAAGCTGATGGTCGTCGCGTCCTCGTCCGTCCCCTCGCCCTCGTCCGCCTCCGTGCTCGACGCGCCGATCGCGACGTCCGCGTCTTCATCGCCCGGCTCGCCGACCAGGAAGCCGCGGAGCGCCAGCGACTCGGCCAGCGTGGCGGCGCGCTCGTCGCTGCGGCAGAGGACCACCGGGGGCGCACCGTCGCCGCCGCCGAGCAGGCGGCCCAGGACGTCCACCTTCTCCCGCTCGGAAACGACCACGTAGCCGACCACGCCTGTGCTGGCGCGCGGCGCCTCCTCGACCTTGGACTGCGCGGGGTAGCGCAGCGCGCGCTTCACGCGGCGGTCCACCAGGTCGTTGACCGTCTCGGTGAACGTGGTGGTGAGCACCACGCGCTGGGCATCGCGCGGCACGTGGTCGAACAGCGTCTCCACCGCCTCCCAGCCACCCGTGGCCTCGATGTCGGACGCGCCGTCGACCACCACGGCCTCCAGCGACTCCAGCTTGAGCGACGAGCCGCGCACGCCCTGCATGACCTCGGCGGGGGTGGCGACCAGCACGTCGGCGTCGGCCAGCGGGGTGCCCCAGGCGCCGCCGGGGATGCTCACCGTGAGCTCCAGCGCGTGGACAAACGGCACCAGCGCCAGCGCGGCGCGCTCGGCCGCCTCGGGGGTGGGCGTCAGCACCAGAACGCGCGTGCCGGCGGCGGGCGCCTCCTCGCCCTCGGCCGGCTCGGCGCGGGGCTCGATGCGGTCCAGCACGCCCAGCGCGTACGCCAGCGTCTTGCCGCTGCCGCTGCCGGCGCGCGCCACCACGTTGCCCTCGCGCCGCAGCACGGGCACCAGCGCCTCCTGCAGGGCGGTGGGCTGCTCGAAGTCCGCGTCTTCCAGGGCGCGGAGGAGCGGGTCGCGAAGGCCGAAATCCTCGAACGAAGCCATATACGGAACCGGTACGGGTTTGCACGCATGATCACAAGCCGGGCAATATACCGGATCGCAAGAGCTTTGCCTACGCCGCCACGGATCGCGCTGGTCGCGGGCGGTCCGGAGCCTCTCCCCCATCGTCGGGAACAGCTGCCTCACGCGGAGGCGCGGAAGCGCGGAGCACGGCACGACAGAACTCCCCGAGGCCCGAGTAGTGCGCAAGGGTGGGCGTAGGACGGAAGACGTGAGATGAGGAGCGGGGAATCCGGCGACGTGAGATGCCGGGCGGGGGATCGGGACGGGAGATGACAAGCGGGCCATCATCCACCGTACTTCGATAGGGTGCGCATCTGCCGATCGGCTTCCGCGGATGTGCGGCGGTGCACGGTGATCGGCCGATGCGCAGCGGAGGAGTTTCCAGAAATGCGTGGGGGCGACGAGGGTTCGATGGGATGCGCCTCGGCGGCCGATGAACGAAGAGAGGACGCCCGCGTCGCCGCGAGCGTCCTCTCTTTCCGTGGATGGGCGGCCGTACATCACCCGGTCACGCGTTGTCGAGCCTACGCGTGCTTCCCGTGCGTGGGGCGGTTCGCCCTGGGGGGGAGGCTGTGGAGGTAGGCCCACATCGACCGGAGCTCGTCGTCGGTGAGGCCCTTGAACCACGGCACGGGCATCAGCTTGGCGAGCTTGCGGCCAGTGGGCGTCACCCCCGTGCGCAGCGTGTGGATGAAGTCCGCCTCGCTCCACGTGCGCAGCTCGCTCCCGGTGGACAGGTCCGGCCCCGGCGGCGGTCCGAAGCCCGGCGGCAGCC
Organism: Longimicrobiaceae bacterium; assembly: GCA_035696245.1. Taxonomy (NCBI): domain Bacteria; kingdom Pseudomonadati; phylum Gemmatimonadota; class Longimicrobiia; order Longimicrobiales; family Longimicrobiaceae; species Longimicrobiaceae bacterium. The sequence goes on from DASRQW010000191.1 coordinate 2,172, forward strand.
CGTGCATGTCCTCGGCGTGGCACTCGGCGCAGATGCGGACCAGGTACTTGCCGTTCGCGGCCGAGACGCCGGGGCCGGTGTGCGCCGGCATAACCGTGTGGCTCATGCTCGACGCGGCCGGGTCCAGGATGCCCACGATGCCGGCGATGTTGCCCACGGGCCCGAAGTGCTTCGCCGGCAGCGGGCGCTTCACCGGCGGAAGGCTGCGCGCGTACTCGATGATACCGCGCAGGTCCTCGTCGCTCATGTTGTCGTAGTGCACCGACGGCATGATGATGAGCGACCGCCGGTCCGGCCCCAGCGCGTGCCTCACGCCGAGCGCCCAGTCGGTGTCCGTCAGCTTGTGCCCGTTCCCGCCCTGCCAGCCGGTGAGGTTCGCCGACGCCAGGCGCGCGAACGTGGCGCTGTTGTAGAAGGCCTTCCCGCCCAGGTCCGTCCCGTGGCACAGCCAGCAGCCGCGGGCCACCACCTGCGCCTTGCCGTGCGCCACGTCGCCCGCGAACCGCGGGGCTACCGTGAGCGTGGCGGCGGGCACCTCGTACACGCGGTTGCGCTCGTAGGCCGCGTACGCCCAGGTCAGCACGAAGAACATCACCACGGTGCCCGCCGCGATGGCGAGCCACTTCAGGACGGCGTTGCGGCGTTTGGGAGGCATGGGCGGTGGCGGTGGGTGGGCCCCTTTCCCAAGCCCCTCCCGCATAACTGCCTGGGAGGGGAGCCAGGGTGGGGCGACGGTTACGCGTGCTTCGTACTGTCGACAGGCACCGGCGGGTGCCAGCCGGGCGCGGTCGGGGGGATGCGCGTCTTCGCGGGGAGGGAGCGCAGGTACATGTACAGCGAGCGCAGCTCGTCGTCGCGGAGCAGGGCGAACGCCTGCCAGGGCATCATCTTGTTCAGCTTGCGGCCGTCCGGGGTGACGCCGGTGCGCAGGACGTGCACGAAGTCCGCCTCCGTCCAGTTCTTCAGGTCGCCGCCCATGGTCAGGTTGGCGCCGGGCGGCAGGCCGTAGCCGGCGGGCAGGCCGCCGTAGTCCTTGCCGTGGCAGGCATAGCACATGGTGGCCAGGTACTTCCCGTGCTCCAGCGACACACCTTGGTTCACGGTGCCGGGGCGGACCGTCGGCGCGATGTTCTCCGGGGCGATGGGAAGCTGGCCGATGGCGACGGCCAGGTGGCCCATGGGGCCGAAGCTCACCGCCGGCTGCACCTTGTCCACCGGCTTCACGTGGCGGATGAAGGCGATGAGCGCGCCCATGTCCTCGTCGCTCAGGTCCGCGTAGTAGTGCTCGCCCGGCATCACCATCAGCGGGCGGCCGGTGCGGTCCACGTCCTGGCGCACGGCCCGCGCGATGTCGGCGTCCGTCAGCCGCCCGCCGATGCCGCCGCGCCCGGTGGTGAGGTTGGGCGCGGCGAACATGCCGGTCATGCCGCCCGAGGCCAGCGTGGTGCCCGCCAGGTCCGGCCCGTGGCAGTGGGTGCAGGCGTGGACGATCGCCTGCACCTTGCCGCGCGTGAGCAGCGCCGAGGTGACGGGCTGGGTGGGCCCGGTGGACTCGAGGGCATGGTTGATGGGGAAGCGCTGGTGGCGCTTGTGTGCGCTCACCGCCCACACGATCGCGAAGAGCACCAGTACGAGGCCCACGACGCTGCCGGCCGCGATGGCCAGGCCGCGCAACAGCTTCGGCATGTTCGGGATCTCCGGGCAGGGAGAGGCGTGCGGGGCGGGCCGCTCCGGGGAGGAGCGCGGCGGAGGGTGGCAGTGGCGCCGCCCGTCGGGTTTTGCATGGGTGCGAATCCGCCACAATTCTCACTCTTGGAGCCAGCATGTCAAGGGCTCCGATGTGCGCATTCGCCGCTGCACGGCCCACGTTTCCGGCCGTATGCGAAGATGCGGCGCGCACCTATGCGACCGGCGCGCCCCGTCGTGGGGACGCGCCGGTGGATGTGCATCGCTCGGAACGCGACGCGGATTATGCGCCCAAGCCGTCCAGCATCTTGCGGGTGAGGCGGCCTCGGGCGGCTTCGTAGCCCGCCCACGGGTCCTCGGTCTGCGCGGCGAGGCGGGCGGGGACGGTGCGGACGGTGAAGTCGAGCGGGTGCAGGCCCGCCTTCAGCTCGTCCCACGTGACGGGGGTGCTCACCGGCGCGCCCTCGCGCGAGCGGGTGGAGTACGCGGCCACGGCGCTGGCGCTCCACGCGTTGCGCAGCCAGTCGATGAAGATCTTGCCCTCGCGCGCCTGTTTGGACGCCTTCGCCAGGAAGCGGTCCGGCGCGTCGCGCACCATCGCCTCGCTGAGGGCGCGGGAGAAGTCGTGCACCTCGTCCCACGTGTGGCGGCGGGCGAGGGGGACCACCACGTGGAGGCCCTTCCCGCCCGTGGTCTTCACGAAAGCCGTGAGGCCGAGCGCCGCGACCCGCTCCCGCAGCTCGAACGCGGCGGAGACCACGGCATCCCAGCCTAGCCCGGTATCGGGGTCCAGGTCGTAGATCATGCGGTCCGGCCGGTCCAGCCTGTCGCGGCGCGCCCCCCACGTGTGCAGTTCCAGAACGCCCATCTGCACCAGCGAGAGGAGCGCGCGGATGTTGTCGGCCACGAGGTATTCCGCCATCTCCCCATCCACCGGCACTTGCACGCGCCCCACCGTGTGCGGCGTGCTCTCCCCCGCGCGCCGCTGGTAGAAGCACTCCTTCTCCTGCCCCGCCGGGCAGCGGACGAGGGTGAGCGGGCGTCCCCGCAGGTGCGGGAGCACGCGGTCCTTCACCGCGACGTAGTATTCGGCCAGCTCGCGCTTGGTGACGCCCTGGCCGGGATACAGCACGCGGTCCGGGCTGGTGATGCGCACGCCGGCGACCTTGGTCTCCTCCGTCTTCCGCGCCATCCGCACCGCTTCCGGTAGAGGTCGATATGCCTGGCTCGATCGACGCGACGCCGGGCAAGTTCCGTTCTCCCTCGCACCCAAGCTGCCGCCGCCGAACGGTGCCGCAGCACGTCGTCCGCGGTAGCGCCGAACCGTATCGCGATCCTCCGGATTCGCGGTGCGGCGGGAAGGCGGGTATGCTACTCGTCCGTTCGGCGCGAAACCCAGCCTCGCGGCGTCCGGGGGCCGACTCGTGCCTGGGAGATGCGGTTTCGCTCCGCCGCGATTGCGGAGACGCGCGGGAGACGGAGATTGGGGGGGTGGCCGCTACCGGATCGTCGCCCTGCGTGGTGCCCTCCCACTTCCATACGCCCCGTTTCGTGGTGGCTGGCTCACACGCACGCTCGGGAAGAACCATGCAGCAAGTCGAGAACCGGTCGGTCGGCGTATCCACCCGCAGGGCGGGCGGCCAGTTCCCGCGCCGCGGGATCACCATGGGGCGCCGGAAGCAATGGCTGCTCGCGTTCGCCATCGCCACGGTGCTGGTGCTGCTCATCGGGACGCAGAACTACCTAGCCTTCAAGGTCCAGCACGCGCTCTTCAGCAAAGCCGGGCTGCCGAGCCCGCCGGTTCTGTCCTGGCTTGTGGCGGTGGGCACCGAGATCCCCGCCTGGTATCCGTGGGTGCTCTTCTCGCCGGCGATCTTCGCCCTCGCGAGGCGGTTTTCGCCGCTGGGGCCGCGGCCGGCGGCCAGCGTCGTGGTGCACTGTGCCGCCGCGTGCGTGGGAACGGCGTTGATGCTGATGGTCGCCACGGCGGTGCAGCGAGCGTTCGGCCTCCCCGCGGGCCCCAGGCCGCTGGGCTACTGGGCCGAAGTCGCGCTGGGGACCGTCCGGGTGCTTGGCGGGATCATCACCATCTACGCGATGATGCTGGCCATCCACGAAGCGGCGGCTTACCACGACGCCTACCAGCGGCGCAGCGTGCGGTCCGCCCAGCTCGAGGCGCAGCTCTCCACTGCGCAGCTCGACTCGTTGAGGTCGCAGCTCCAGCCGCACTTCCTGTTCAACACGCTCAACACCATCACCGCGCTGATGTTCAAGGACCCGCACGCGGCGCAACAGATGATGGTGCGGTTGAGCGACCTGCTCCGCGCCTCGCTCGAGGACCCGTCGACCCACGAGGTGACGCTGCGCGAAGAGGTTGCGTTCGCGGTGAAGTACCTGGAGATCCAGACGGTCCGCTTCCAGGACCGTCTGCGCGTGGAATGGAGCCTGGACCCGGACACCCTGGACCTGCTGGTCCCGCGGCACCTGCTTCAGCCGCTGGTGGAGAACTCCGTCCGCTACGGCGTGGAGCAGACGTCGCGCCCCGGCGTCATCGAGGTGCGTAGCGCGCGCGCCGGCGGCACGGTCCGCATCTCGGTCCGCGACGACGGGGCGGGGACGGCCGAGGCGAACCCGCTCGCGGGAGGCACCGGGATCGGGCTGGACAACACGCGCGCCCGCCTGCGGCACCTGTACGGCGACGGCCACGAGTTCCGCGCCGACGCCGGCCCCGCCGGCGGCTTCGAGGTCACGATCGGCTTCCCCGCCAGAACCCAATCCGTACCGGAGCATTGAATGAGTTCCCTTCGCTGCATCATCGCCGACGACGAGCCCCTGGCGCGCGAGCTCACCGCGTCGATGCTCCGGGAGAACACGGACGTCGAGATCGTCGGCGACTACGGGTCCGGCCGTTCCACCCTCGATGCGATCCACGCGCTCCGGCCGGACCTGGTGCTGCTGGACATCCAGATGCCGGACCTCACCGGGCTGGAGGTGGCCGCGGCCCTCCCGCGCGAGGACCCGCCCGCGATCGTGTTCGTGACGGCGTACGACGAGTTCGCGCTCCGGGCCTTCGACCTCCACGCGGTCGACTACCTGCTGAAGCCCTTTCCGCCGGACCGGCTGGTGACGGCGGTGGAGCGCGCCCGGGAGCGGCGCGGGCGTGCGGACCGCCGGCCCGAGGCGCAGAACCTGTTCGCGCTGCTCGACGAGTTCCGGGTGCGCGGGCAGAGGAAGCGCCGGCTGGCGATCAGGGTCGGCGAGCGCACGTACATCCAGCCCGTGGACGAGATCGAGTGGATCGAGGCGGACGGCAAGTTCGTGCGGGTGCACGCGGGCAAGAAAGTGCTCACCGCCCGCGAGGCCATGCACACGCTGCACGCGGAGCTGGACCCGGCGCTGTTCCTGCGCGTCAGCCGCTCGGCGATCGTGAACCTCGACCACGTGCGCGAGATCCAGCCGTGGTTCAAGGGCGACTTCGTCCTGATCCTCAAGTCCGGCAAGGAGATCTTCTCCACCCGCGCCTACCGCGACGGCGTGCTCGACGTCCTCGGCCGGTAGAGTCTTCCCACCGACGATCCGCCGGACATCTCTTCGGAGTGCGGAACACCCCGCTCGATCACCACCCTCTCATCGCATGGATCGTCACGGCCGTAGAAATCAGCATCGGCCTAACGGGCCGATCCTCGTTCGCCGCAACGAGATCGGACAGGGTTGGGGGAGGCGAGGGAAAGAGGACGAACAAGACTGTTGACGGCGGCTTCGGAAAGGGGTATATAAACCGAAGATAAAATACCTAAACCGTTGATCTCCATCGTCAAATACGGAACTGAAAACCGAAGATCGGGTATCATCCACACGGCCCTGCGATTGGATGTTCGGGGTTGGTGCGGCGTTCTCCTGACACTTGGGAGTAGGGGCGCAGGAGAGCGCGCCGGACCGCGGCTGCCGGGCCGATGGGAGCGATACGCGAGGAGGACGATGGCGGAGCAGCCCCACGCGGCGCGCACCGTCGCCGCCGTGGAGCGCGCGACGGGCGTCGCGTTCGAGCGGGTGGCGGCGTGACGGGGTCCCGATCGGGGCACGCGCCGCCCGCACAACCGGAGGCCGAGATGTCGGAGATGAACTACAGGGCGCTGCAGGACCGCTTCGGCGTGGACGAGATCGAGTGGCGCCTGCAGCAGGCGGGCGAGAAGAACGGGCGCGTGTGGGCCATCTGCGTGCCCTACGTGACCAACCGCGCCATCCAGACCCGCTTGGACGAGGTCGTCGGTCCGGGCAACTGGAAGAACGAGTTCAAGCCCGGGCCGGGCGGCGGGGTGATGTGCGGCCTGTCCGTGCGCGTGGGCGCCGAGTGGGTGACCAAGTGGGACGGCGCGGAGAACACCGACATCGAGGGCGTGAAGGGCGGGCTGTCCGGCGCCATGAAACGCGCCGCCGTGCAGTGGGGGATCGGCCGCTACCTGTACGCGCTGGACGAATCGTTCGCCACCGTCCACGAGAACGGGCGCTTCCGTGGCAAGACGAAGCAGGGAAGCGACTTCCGCTGGGACCCGCCGGCGCTTCCCGCCTGGGCGCTGCCGGAGAAGGCCGCGCCGCCCGCCCCGCCGGAGCGCCCCACCGCCTCCAAGGCGAAGGCGAAGGCAGAATCGAAGGCCGCCGCTCCAGCCGCCGCCGCCGCCGCCGCCGCACTCAGCCGAGAGACGCCGCCGGCCGAGGAGCACGCGGTCAGCGCGGACGACCACGAGGCGATGCTTCTCTTCGTCCGCCAGGTGGGCCCGCAGGTCGACGACGGCGCCAAGATCAAGGTCGACCGCGAGCTGCGGAACCTGAAGGACTTCGTCCGCGAGAACTGGCCTACCATCAAGGAGCAGCCGGAGATCGCCTGGACCGTCGTATCCGCGATAGAGGAGGCGACGGGCACCCCGTTCGCCGCCGCCCGCACCGCCGCGTAGGCGCTTCGGCAAAAGCGCGGAGCGACCGCACGAAAATCGAAGACGGTAGATGCACATCGGGGCGGCCTCCCACGCGGAGCCCGCCCCAATTGCTTTCAGCAGACTCCCAACCCGCCCGCCCGCACTTCTGGTCTCCCCTCCACCAGGCAGTTTTGGGGGAGGGGCCGGGGGAGGGG
>DASRQW010000192.1 GCA_035696245.1 Longimicrobiaceae bacterium
CGCCTCGAACACCGCCTCCAGCCGGTCCGGCGGGATGCCGATGCCGGTGTCCTCCACCCGCAGCGCCACCCACGGCCCGCCCGCGGGCGCACCCTCGGCCCCGGCATCCGCCGTCGCGCACGCTACCGACACGCGGCCGCCGGGCGCCGTGAACTTCACCGCGTTCGTGAGCAGGTTCACCAGGATCTGCCTCACGCGGTTCTCGTCGCCCTCGTACGCCGCCTGCGCGGTGCAGGCGGACTCTAGCGCCAACTGCCGGGCGGCGGCCTGGGGCTGCACGAGCGCCATGGCGGCATCCACCACCGGCACCACCGGCCCGCGGGCGCGGCCCACCGTCATCTGGCCGGCCTCGACCTTGGCCAGGTCCAGCACCTCGTTCACCAGCCCCAGCAGGTGCGCCCCGCTGTGCCGCACCCGCTCCACGTACTGCCGCTGCCGGGCGGTGAGCGGCCCGGCGATCTCCATCTCCAGAAGCTCGTTGAAGCCCAGGATGGCGTTGATGGGCGTGCGGATCTCGTGGCTCATGGTGGCCAGGAACTCGCCCTTGCTGCGGCTGGCGGCCTCGGCGGCCTCGCGCAGGCGCTGCTCGCCCTCGTACAGGCGCGCGCGGCCCAGCGCCTGGCCCGCCTGCCGCGCCAGCGCCAGCAGCAGCGCGCGCTCGTCGCCGCCGAACTCGTGGAACTCCGGGTAGCTGAGGCCCAGCACGCCCAGCACGGCGCCGCCCGCCGCCAGCGGCAGCGTGGCCGTGGCGCGCCGCCCGCCGGACTCCACGGTTTCCAGCAGCTCCGGGTAGCGCGCGCGCCAGTCGTCCCGGTCGCACACGTACACCGACTCGCCCGATGCCACCACGTCGCCCATGGGCGTGGCGAGCGACAGCGGAAAGCGGCGCCAGCGCCTCAGGTCGCCCGGCGGGTAGCCCACGGCGTGCACCACCTCGCCCTCCGCGCCGCCTTCCGCCACCAGGGCCACCACCCCCGCCTCGGCCCCCGTCGCGGCCATCGCCTCGCCCACCGCGGCCGAGACCACGTCGTGCACCGTGGCGGAGCGCGACAGGGCCGCGGTCACGGCCAGGATGCGCGAGGTGGACTCGGCCGCGCGCTCGGCGGCGGTGCGGGCGGCGTGCTCGGCCTCGTACAGCGCCTCGCGCTCCACCGCCAGCGCGGCGCGGTCCGCTACCAGCTGCAGAAGCGCCAGGTCGCCCTCGGTGAACCTCCGTTCGCCGCGGCTGCCCACGTGCAGCACGCCGGTGAGCCGCCCGCCGGCCGCCATCGGCACGCCCGCCGCCGAGCGCACGTCCGGGTGCAGCGACGCGTCCACGGCCATCTCCGGTGCGCACTCCACGCGCGACGCCCGCTCCGCGGCGATCCGGCCCGCGAAGCCCTCGCCGAGCGCCACGCACACCGGGGCGGGATCACCCAGCCCCGCCAGCGCGGCCGCTCGCAGGTGCGTGCCGTCCGCCTCCAGCACCAGGAGCATGGCCGTGTCCGCTTCCAGCGCCTCCCGCAGCCGCTCCAGCAGCCCGTGCAGCGCGGCGCCCGACGTCGCCCCCGCCGCGGCCGCGTCGGAGATCTCCTGCGCCGCCCGCAGCCGCCGCAGCGCCGCCTCCGCCTCTTCCTGAGCCGCGCGGGCGCGGGCCTGCGCCACCTCCGCGTCGCGCGCCACCTCCGCGTCGCGCGCCATCTCGCGGGCCACGCGGGTCTGCTCCTCCAGCCGCGCAGCCTGCTCGCGCAGCCGCTCCGCCGCGGCGTCGGCCTCGCGGGCGCGGCGCTCGGTCTCGGCGAGCTGGTCGCGGTGGCGCGCCTCGCCGTGCGGCAGCGCATCGGGAGCGGGGCGATCGCTCACGCCCGCCGCCTGCGTCCAGCCGTCTCCGCCAGGCGGGTCACCGCCGCAGCCATACGGCCCATCGTCGCTCCCCTCCACGGTGCACCTTCTCGCGAGAACTCCGGGCCGCCGTTTACAAGATGCGCGCCAAGAACGAGTTCCGGCCGCCGAAGCCCGCTTCCCGCATCCGCCGAACGACGAAGGGCCCGGCGCAATCCATCGCGCCAGGCCCCTGCATCCCATCCGCCGCAACGATGCGGCTCCTTTGATTCATCGCTCATCCGCACGGGGATCGTCCAGCCGATGGTGCCGTGCTCAACGATCACCCACCGGATGCGCATCTACCGGCGCCGTCACGTAGCCCGGCCATCTCCCGACGGGCTCGGACGAGGAACGGTGTCGCAGCTACCGCACCGGCTCCGCGGCCGCGGCGGGCAGGGGCGGCGCCTGGGCGCCCGCGGCAATGCGCTCCAGCAGCGACACCACCTCTTCGAGCATCGTGGCGCCGCGGTCGCGCACGTACCAGGTGCGCACCAGCTTGTATCGCTCCTCCTTGGGCAGCTTCAGGCCCTCTTCCAGGACCCACTTCTGGAGCGGAGCGGGGCGCGGGCCCCACCAGCCGCGCTCGCGGAAGTCCTCGTCCAGCACCATCACCACGGGAATGGAGCGCGACGTGCCGGTGAGGTGCGCATCCATGAGGTCCAGGTTGGCGTCGCGGCCCAGCAGGCGCAGGTCCACCCCGGGCGCCGCCTCGGTGAGGCGCTGGAGCATGGGAATGGTGTTCACCGAGTCGCCGCACCAGTCCTCGCTCAGCACCAGCAGGTGCCAGCGGCCGGGCAGGGCCCGTACGCGCGCGGCGAACGCCTCCGGAAGCGCGGCGCGCTCGTACAGCTTGGGCCACAGCTCGCGGTTCTCCACCGCCACCTCCAGGAACTCCGCGAACGTCATCCCCTGGCCGAACCGGTCCTCGAGCATGTGATCTCCGTGTGTATCAGCGCGAAAGCTGCTGTGGATGGTCGATCGGGACGATGCGGTAGATGTCCAGCGGCCCCCTCGGCTGCTCGTCAGCCGAGATACTCCGCCTGTCCTCGGCCCCACCGCCGATGTGATGCATCGCATTCGTGAACTGGGCCCATCCCGAGAAGGCGATGCGAGGCGTCCGACGTTCATCCGACGCCCTGCGGCGCGGTCGGCCGACGCGGGAGATGGACGGCGGCGCCACAATCTCCAGACCGGCGCCGAATGCGGCGCGCATCGGGAAGTTACGACGCCGCCATCCGCCATCCAACCCTCGCGTCGTACGTGCACGGACCGGACGGCTCGATCCGGCCAGCGCCCCCTGCGCACGCACAGCCGGGAGATGCGGATCGGGGCGCCACCCGCGAGTGACGCCCCGATCCGATCATCCGACAGCCACGCCGCCGATGCCCGGCTACACCGCCGCCGCCGTGCCTCTCAGGGCGCGCAGCAACGTGCCAAGAACACGGAAGATCTGCGGCCCGAGCCAGGCACGTGCGTGGGCGGCGCGCTCCGCGGCCAGCAGCTGCCCGCCCTCGCGCGTCAGCGTCCCGGCGAGCTCGGAGAGCACGCGGTCCCAGTCCGCGGCGGCGTCGAAGGCCTCGGAGCGGGAGTACATCACACGGCACGCGTCGCAGCGCCACGATGCGACGCCGCCGGAATCGTGCTCGCACCACGTGCCGCGGCAGTCGGGGTCGCGGTGCCACAGGGAGTGCGGAAAAGCGTGCTTGCAGGGAGATGCGGGGCTGATCACGGCGCGCTCCTGACCCCGGTTGCGCACGCCCCGCCCGAAACCGCGAAGGCGGCCGGACGATCGGTGCTGCGGGACGGCTGAGAAGGAGGATCACCAGCGGCAGGGGATGCCGCGCGGGGAGATGTCTGGGGGAACGAATACGAAGATAAACCGGCCCCGCCGCCGAATCAAGAGGCCGCGGCCCCGCGTTCGGGCGCCTGCCGCGCGCCGGTTCGCACGCTCCCGCGAACCACCCGGAAACACTTCCGAGCGCGGACCCCGGCAGCGCCGGCCGGCCAACGCTGCATCGGCGGACCGGCTGCCGACTACGACGCGGCAGCCTTCGCCGCGGGCGCGAGCTCCACATCTCCCGGCGTCGCATCCCCCGCAGATGCAGCCATCTCAGGCTCTGGGAACTCCAGGTCCACGCGGTAGTTCCGGCGGTTGTCCGGCTCGCCGAGGCCGTGCGGGACGCGCCCGTCCAGCTCGATCCACGCGTGCGCGGGCCCGCGGGAGCCGTCCGCCGGCAGGCCGCGCACGAACACCACCGGCCAGCCCTGCCGCCGCAGCACCGCGTACAGCGCCAGCGACCGCAGCGTCGCCGCGTCCGCGCCGCCGCCGGGGAAGACGCGCTGCGCCCAGCGGACGCCCTCCTGCACGGCCTCGCGGTCCTGCCGCGCCGGGTCCAGGCTCGCGAGCGGGGCGGGCGGCGTGAGCCTCGCGAGCACGGCGCGCAGGTCGCCGCCCTTCGCGAGCGCGCGGCGGGCGTGCAGCAGCTCCAGCCACCCGCGCGGCACGAACCGCACGGCGCGGCGGATGCGCAGCAGGCGGTACATCAGCGTCTCCATGCCCAGCCCCGGCCGCTCCCGCGCCACCGCCGCCCGCCACCGCCGCACCTCCCCGGGCGAGGGCGCGCCCAGCGACAGCCGCCCCGCGCCGGGATCGCAGCGCGACAGGAAGATCTCCAGCGTCGCCGAGCAGCGGAGCTCCGCCGCACGGGCGCGGAGGCGGGCGTCCATCGCGCCCGCGCGGCGCTCCACCGTCTGCACGTCCACGAAGTCGCGGGCGCGCACCTGCCACGCATCTCCCCAGCATCGCTGGAGGACGAGGCCCACGAGCAGCGAGTCCACCGGCGTGGGCTCGCGCACGGCGATCCCCTCCCACTGCCGCTCGCGCGAGGCGGCCCACAGCGCGTCGGTGATCGCCTCCTGCACCGCGCTCCAGCGGTGGGTGGCGTGCACTGCCAGGCGGTGCACGTCCACCTCGAAACCCTCGCGCGCGTGGAAGAGCGTGAACAGCGTGTGCGAGTGCGGCTGCCCGAAGGCCTCGGCGTGGAAGGGGTCCAGCCAGCCCAGCTCGTGCGCCACGCGCAGCGCCTCGTCCGCCCGCTCGGGGCGCACCAGCAGGTCCACGTCGCTGTAGATGCGCGTGCCGGGCGACTCGTACGCCATCTCCGCCAGGTGGAAGCCCTTGAAGAGCAGCACCTCGATGCCGCGCGCGCTCCACGCCCGCAGCAGCGGCAGCAGCGCGCGCTTGATGCGCTGGTGGCGCAGGGCCGCGGCGTAATAGTCGCTGCGTAGCGCAACGCGAACCGGGTCGCCGTCCGGCAGCACCGCGTGCGCGTACGCCGCCAGCCCCGCCTCGCGAAGCGCGCTCGCGTCCGGCACGGGCCCGCGGCCCAGAAGCCAATCCTCCACCGACTTCTCTTCCGCCATCCCTCGTCCGCAGATGTGTCGTCCGTCCCCGCCGCAGGGAGTCGCGGCGTGTGACGAGCGGTGCCCGAGATGTGTCGCTGCGGAGAGGGTGCCCCCTCCCCCGGCCCCTCCCCCGCAAGCGCAGGGCTGTTTCATT
>DASRQW010000193.1 GCA_035696245.1 Longimicrobiaceae bacterium
CAAGAGCACGGGCGCTGCGGCCAAGAAGTCGGCCGGCGGGAGCAAGGGCGGCGGCGCCACCGCGAAGAAGTCGGCCGGCAAGTAGCACCGGCCGTCAGTCGGCACGCGAGAGGCCGCACCACCAGGCGAGGTGCGGCCCCACTGCGTTACTGTAGATGCGACCGGTTCTGGCGATGCGGATTGGGCGGATGGCGGAGCACGAGCTTCGCGGTCCGGTAGAGCTTCGATCTGCGGGCCGATCACCTGTCGCTGTCCGCCGTCCACCCTGAGGGCGGGAGGGCATCAACGCAGCGGCGGCGAGGGTTGACAGGTGCGAGGGGGCTAGCTATAATCGAGTTTAGCGACAAATGGGCCCTGCAACGGTCGTTTGTAGAACCGGAGACAGAAGAGACCTGGGCGCCGCTACTACCGAGCCGGTCTCTTTTTTCATTTCCATCAGATTCCGCACCTGGAGGTATTGCGTGGTCGAGATTCAGCTTGGTGAGAACGATCGTCTGGACTGGGCGCTGAAGCAGTTCCGCCGTCGCATGATCCGTTCGGGTCTGTTCAAGGACATGCGCCGCAAGCGGTTCTACGAGAAGCCCAGCGAGGCGAAGAAGGCCAAGTCGAAGGCTGCGCAGCGCCGTCGTGCGAAGGACCGCCGCAGTGCCCGCCGCGGGGGGCAGTTCTAGGCCCGCGATCAGACCGTCCGGACCCGAGCTAAGGGGCCGGACAGCAATCACACAAAGGGAAACACCGAATGCGCACCACCGGTACCGTGAAGTGGTTCAACGACGCGAAGGGCTTCGGCTTCATCACGCCTGAGAGCGGGGAGAAGGACTGCTTCGTCCATCACTCCGCCATCCAGGCGCAGGGCTTCCGCACCCTCGCCGAGGGCGAGCGGGTCGAGTTCACCATCGTCGACGGTGCCAAGGGCCCCGCGGCGGAGAACGTGACCCGCGTCGACTGAGCCGCTTCCCCGGAAGCAGCTGAAGAAGGGCGCCCCGTCATCTCGACGGGGCGCCCTTCTCGCGTCCGGGCGTGTCGTCGCCGGTGTTCTCGCGTCCTCCGTGGATGCGCAGATCCGGCGTTCTCGAGCATCCGCAATGCCTCCGCAACCCGATGCGGATCGGGTACGACGAATCGCACCGTTCGTCGTACCCCAAAATGATGTGCGGCGGGAGACTCGCGCGGCGTGATCCGTCAGCCGGCGTGGAGCACGCGAGGCTCACGCCGCGGGCGGGGAGACCCCGGACGGAGGCGGGCCAGGCAGTATCGGCCCGCCGGAGGAGGAGGCTCCCCGACCCCGCGCAGGAGACGGGCGGCAGGCACCGCAGTTCAGAGGTGCCGACCGCCTGGCTCCGGAGCGGCCCGACGCACCAACCGCATCCGAAGCGCGACCCACGCAAGAAGCCTCCGAAGAGATGACCTCTCCGGAGGCTTCCTCACGTCCGTATCTCGCCTACTGCTTGTGCGAGAGGGAGTACGTGTAGGCGGCGACGGCGCGGACCTGAGCGTCGGTGAGCTCGTGCGACGCGGGCATGTACGAAATCTCGTCCTTGCGGCCGGGGGCGCCGTTGCGCACCACGGTGCCGATCTCCTCGAACGAGCCGCCCTTCGCCACGGTCCACGCGGTGTCGGTGAGCGCGGAGCCCAGCTGCGTCCCCTCGCCGTTCTCGCCGTGACACACCACGCACCGCTCGGCGAAGATCTGCTGGCCCTCGGTGCCCGCGTCGGCCGCCACGCCCTGCGGCATGGCCCCCGGCGGCGCGGCCCTGTGCACCACCGGAGCCTCCGCCTGCTGCCCGTCCGCCCCGCCGCCCGCGCCCGCACCCTTCCCGCATGCCGCAGCCGCGACCAGCACGGCCGCCATCCACGCCCCTCGCCGCATCCGTACCTCTTTCCCCGTTGCCCGGCCATTTGCCGCGGGCGCCGCGCCGCCGAAAACGGCGGGGGCGGCGCCCGGTCGAGCCCGCCCCTACCGCAAGCGCTGTTCCGGCTTGGGCGCGGGGGCCGGCGCCGTCTGCCGGGGCCAGCCGCAGTTGGCGCAGAAGCTCCACTCCGGCTCCACCATGGCGCTGCACTCGGCGCACGGCACGGGCTTGAGGCACTTGCCGCAGAACGGGCAGAAGCGCACGTCGCCGTCCTTGGGCAGCGTGGACCGGCAGCCGGGGCACGCGGGCGCGGGAGGCGCCTGCGGCGCGGCGGCGGGAGCGGCCTGGCGGGGCGAGGTGGCGTCCATCGACGGCGGCGGCTTCGCACCCGCGCGGCGCGGCGCGCGCTCGCCCGCGGGAGACGCAGCGGAGGCGGCGGGAGGCGGCGGCGACGGCACGTCGATCCGCACGGCGATGTTGGGGTTGACGTGCGCCGCGGCGTCGGAGTAGTCCCGGTAGACGCCGAGGATGGGATTCGGCGCGGCCAGCTCGCGCTGCAGCTCCTCCAGCACGTCGACCGCGTCCACGCGCACGTACCCGCGCTCGCCGGCCAGCAGGCGCAGCAGGGCGTGCTCGTACGCGGCCAGCTCGGTGAAGCCCAGGTCCGCCCGCACGGCGCGGTACGGCACCAGTGTCTGGTACACCTCGCCGATGGTCACGGGCACGCCGCCGGCCTCGCGCGGGGCGTGGGCCAGGCTCTCTACCATCCGCCGGTACAGGCGGTCCAGTGCGTCCATCGGGCTGCTTGGGGGTGCGGAAACGGGAGAGGAAGTCGCGGCGGCGGTGCGCTACGGGACGGTCACGGCCGGCGGCTGGGCGCCCGCGGGCGCGCCGGGGCCGCCGGCGGGAACGGTGCCATCGGCTGGATACGCGGGCGCGGCCGGCAAGGGCGCGGCGGGGATCATCGCGCGCACCTGCGGCGGGGCGCCGGCCAGCGCGCGCTCGGCGGCGGCGGGCTGGCCGGCGGCGCGGAGTGCGCGGACCAGGCCGCCCCAGCCGAGCGTGCTCTGCGGGTCCGCGGCGATGGCGGTGCGGAAGTGCGGGACCGCCTGCGCAGGGTGCCCGCTGTCCAGCAGCAGGAAGCCCAGCTCGGTGCGCAGCCGCGGGTCGTCGGGCGCGGCCTGGAGCCCCGCCTTGATCTCGCGCGCGGAGTCCGCCCGCCGGCCGGAGCGGCGGTAGATCTGCGAGAGGTAGAGGTGCGGCGTGGCGTCGTCCGGATGCGCGACGGAGTACGCCATGAAGGTCCGCTCGGCCTCGTTCACCTGGCCCTGGCGGAAGAGCGACTCTCCGCGCGCCAACTCGGCCGTGCCGCTCCGCCCGCGCGTGAGCCACACCGCCGCGCCCACGAGCAGCGCCGCCAGCACCGCCGCTGTGGCGATCAGCCCCCACGGGCGCCCGCGCGAGGCGGAGGTGGGCACGGCGTGCACGGCCTCCTCTTCGGCCGACGGGGGGATGAGCGTCTGGTCCGCGGGCGTGAAGACCGGGTCCTGCATGGCCGTGGGCAGGGGATGCGCGGTGACGTGCCGCTCCAGCCCCTCGGCCACGGAGAGCGCCACGTCGGCGTCGCGCTGCGTGGCCGCGCCGCCCGCGGCGATGCGGTTCGCGCCGGCCATCATCTCGTAGAAGCCCGCCGCCAGCTCCATGGGCAGGCGGTCGCGCTGGCGCAGCTCGGCCAGCATGGCCTCGGCCGGCAGGTCGTCTGGCGACAGCGCGCGCAGGCGCAGGTCCACCGGCGCGGTGGGGTCGTCGCGCAGCAGGCGCCGCAGCGTGGTCTCGACCGCCCCCGCCAGCCTCACCACCGCACGCGCCCTGGCGCCCTCGTCGCCGCCGCGAAGCGCCCACAGCTCCTGCTCGGCCGCGCGCAGCGGCCGCAGCGTAGATTCCCGGTCCGTGCTCATCCCCCGTCCCTTCCCGTCAGCCGTTGGGTACGTACCTGGCCCGTGGCCCGCGTCACGACTCGATGCGCAGCAGCCCGATGCGTGCTCCGCCGCGGACGAACGCCTCGGCGGTGTCGCAGGGCAGCTCGGCGCCCGTGCGCTCGCGGACCAGCAGGGCCGCGCGGTGCATGAACGACGCCAGCGGCTCGTCCGGGTCGGCCGTGGTGTCGCGCATCCGCGCCACGATCTGCTCCCACGTGCCCTCGTACACGCGGCCCTCCACGGTGCGCACGCGGTGCATCTGCACCTCGGTGTCGCCGCGCGCCTCGCCGGGGCTGAGCATGCGCATGATGAAGTCGATCTGCGACGACGCGTCGGCCACGGCGGGCGGCACGTCGTCTCCCCCGCCCTCGAACGAGGCTTCGACCTCGGCCAGCAGGTGGTCGATCTCGTCGGGCTCTGCCTCCAGCTCGGCCAGCCGCTCGCGCCAGGGGACGAAGAGGGCGTCGCCGTCCTGCAGCCCCGCGAGCGAGCACTTCAGCTCGATGTAGCGCCAGAGCGAGAGCGTGTCCCAGTGCTCGGCCGGAGGCACGCGCTCCAGCTCGGCCAGGGCGCCGGCGCTGTCGCCGCGGTCGTGCAGCAGGTGCGACAGGTAGATGCGCGCCTCGTGAAGCTCGGCGTCCAGCCGCAGCGCCCGCCGCAGCTCGCGGCGCGCGCCCACGTCGTCGCCCAGCGCGTGCAGCGTGTACCCGCGCGCCGCCGCGACCTCGGCCGAGTCGGGGTGCGCGGCGCCCAGGACACTGAAGCGCGAGCGGGCGTCGGCGAACAGACCCTCGCGGTACAGCGCGCGGCCGATGGTGAGGCCCAGCTCCAGGTCGTCGGCCAGCCCCATCTCGTCCACGCGCGCGAAGCAGCGCACCGCCTCGTCCACCTGGCCGAACTTGAGCAGGGTCTCGCCCAGGCCCACCCACGCGTCCTCGTAGTCGTCGTCCAGGTCCAGCGCGCGGCGAAAGGAGCCGCGGGCCCAGGCGTATTCCTCGCGCGCCATGCGCACGTAGCCCACGCCCACGTGCAGCAGCACCGACTCGGGGTGGTGCGCCAGGCCCTCGCGCAGCACCTCGAGCGCGGCGTCGTAGTCGCCCGCGTCGTAGAAGCGGTGGGCCTGCTCGTCGTACTCTTCCGAGCTGAGGAACGGTGATGCCATGAAGCCCTCGCCCCCGTGCAGGGGTGTGTGCCGGCGCGCGCCCGGACGGGCGTGCGGACCTGCGTTCGCATACCGCGGACGCGCGAGAAGCCGCCGCGCCGCCAGGCGCCAAATATAAGCGTGGCATCGCACAGCCCCAACCCCCGCGTGTTCTCGAAGGCGGTGCCCGCCGCCGGTCCTCCAGGAACAGGTGGATCGGGGAAGAGCCCGCGGCCCATCTCCCAGTCACAACGTCCCCCAACTCGGCTGTTCCGCGGCACAAACTACGGCGGAGGACGGAAGGTTCATCTGCCTACGGTCGTTCACAACACGGTTTGGCGGAAAAATAGATTCTGCATCCCAACCTGGCATCTACGAAGGAACTGCGCGCACAGTGGCGTCAGGAGCACGCATTCGAGTTGCCCATTGCAAGCGCCGTGGCGTTGACACATCTGTTTTTTCGCGTAAATTGACCGTTAACGTGATTTAGACACACC
>DASRQW010000194.1 GCA_035696245.1 Longimicrobiaceae bacterium
TGGTGGACGACGAGCCGCAGGTGCGCCGCGCGATCCGGAACGCGTTGCAAAGCGAGTCCGTGCGCGTGATCGAGGCTGCCACGGCGGGCGAGGGAATCGACTTGGCGGCGGCGGAGAGGCCGTCG
Source organism: Longimicrobiaceae bacterium (assembly GCA_035696245.1). Classification (NCBI taxonomy): domain Bacteria; kingdom Pseudomonadati; phylum Gemmatimonadota; class Longimicrobiia; order Longimicrobiales; family Longimicrobiaceae; species Longimicrobiaceae bacterium. Next base: position 126 of record DASRQW010000194.1, read on the forward strand.
CTGATCGTGCTGGACCTGGGGCTGCCGGACCGGCCCGGGATCCAGGTCTGCGCGGAGGTGCGGAAGTGGTCCACCGTGCCCATCGTCGTCCTCTCCGCACGGCACTCGGACCACGAGAAGGTGGAGCTGCTGGACGCGGGCGCGGACGACTACGTGACCAAGCCGTTCAACCCGGCGGAGCTGTGCGCTCGCGTCCGTGCCCAGCTTCGTCGCGCGCGGACCTCGTCCGATGGCCAGCCGGAGCTGCTGGCGTGCGGTGAGGTGGTGATCGACGTGGCGCGGCGGCGGCTGGAGCGCGCGGGCCAGGCCGTGCACCTCACGCCCATCGAGTGGGACCTGCTGCGCGCCTTCGTGCGGCAGCGCGGGCGGACGCTCACGCACGCGCAGCTCTTCCGCGCGGTGTGGAATCGCTCGGACGGCGACCCGCAGCAGTACCTGCGCGTGCACGTGGCCAACCTGCGCCGGAAGATCGAGGCCGACTCGCTGCGCCCGCGCCTGATCGTGACCGAGCCGGGCGTGGGCTACCGCTTCGAGGAGCCCGCCTGAGCGCCGCCGCTCCGTCCCCGCATCGCCGCGCCGCGCGCGAGGCCGCGCTGTGGGCCGTGGCTGCGGCCGCGCTCACCGCGGGGCTGCTCGCCGAGCGGCCGCGCATCGGCGAGGCGCACGTGGCGCTGGCTTACCTGCTGGTGGTGCTGGGCGCCAGCGCGCGCGGCGGGCGGCGCGTGGGGCTGGGGCTGTCGGCGCTCTGCTTCCTCGCGTTCAACTTCTTCGTCCTCCATCCCTACTACACGCTGGCCGTCCGCAACCCGGTGGACTGGCTGGTGCTGCTGGCCTTCGTGGCGACCGCCGCCGTCGCCGCGCAGCTCCTCCACCGCGCGCAGTCACAGGCGGACGAGGCCCGCCGGCGCGCCGAGGAGATCGACCAGCTCGCCACGCTGGGCGCCGAGACGTTGAAGGCGCCGCGCGCGCGGGACGCGGTGGTCGCCATCGCCGGTGTGATCCGCGCCGGCCTGGGCGTGGACCTTTGCGAGATCTACCTGCGCGACGAGCCCGGCGCCCGCCTCCGCCGCGTCGCCAGCAGCTCCGCTTCGCATCCAGCCCCATCTCCCGAAACGCATTCGGCACGGGGGACGGGCCATCCGCCCTCTCCATCCACACATCCCGAAAGCTCGCAATCGGATGCGGTGGATGAACAGCGTCCCGGTGATGCCGGGCCGTCCATCGACCCGGGGGATTCCACGCGTGCGCCGGAGCCCATCGACCCGGCCGGTTCGGCGGATGCGATGCGGGCGCTGGATTCCGCGGAGTGGGACGACGGGGCGACGGTGACCACGCCGGAGCTGCTGATGGGCACGGATGCGCGGAGCTGGCTGCTGCCGCTGCGGGTGCAGGGCAAGCCAGTGGGCGTGCTGCGGCTGGAGACGGCGGGCGGGCTGAGCCTGGACGCGCGCCAGCGCCGCTTCGCGGAGGCGCTGGCGTACTACGCGGCGCTGGGGCTGGAGCGCGTGCGCCTGGCCGACGCGGCGCTGCACACCGAGTCGCTGCGCGAGGCCGACCGGCTCAAGGACGCGCTGCTCGCCGCCGTGTCTCACGACCTGCGCACTCCGCTCACCACCATCAAGGCGCTGGCGCACGAACTTGCCGCCGGCGGCGACGAGCGGGCCCACGTGGTGGAGACGGAGGCGGACCGGCTGAACCGCTTCGTGGCCGATCTGCTCGACCTCGCCCGCCTCAACGCCGGGGCGCTGCCCATCCGCCCGGAGCTCGCCGCGGCCGAGGACGTGCTGGGCGCCGCGCTCCAGCAGATCGCCGCGGTGTGGCCGGACCGGCGCGTGGATGCCTCGGTGGAGCCGGGCCAGCTGCTGGTGGGGCGCTTCGATTTCGTGCACACGCTGCACGTGCTGGTGAACCTTGTGGACAACGCGCTGAAGTATTCGCCTGCGGACGCGGCGGTGGAGATCGCGGTCCGCGCGGCGGACGGGCGCCTCGCGTTCGTCGTCGCGGACCGCGGGCCGGGTGTCGCCGCGGGCGACCGCGAGCACGTGTTCGAGGAGTTCTACCGAGGCGACGGCGGCACGGCACCGGGCAGCGGCATCGGCCTGGCGCTGGCGCGGCGGCTGGCGGAGGCGCAGGGCGGCGGCGTGGCGTACGAGCCGCGCCCCGGCGGCGGCTCCGTCTTCACCCTCTCCGTCGCCGCCGTGCCGCCGGAGGAGCTGGCGAGGCTGTCTTTGTGACTTCTTAACGCCGCCGCCCGGATTCTTTGTGCGTTCTTCACGCCCCCCGTGCCACTCTCAAGGCGCGGGGGGCGAAGTGTTGTCGCGGATGTCTGCGGCGCCCTCTCCCGCTCGCTCAGGCTCGCGCCCTCCCCCGCAAGCGGGACAGGGTTGGTGGTCATCTCGCGCCGCCCGAGTTCGGTCGAGATCGGGGCTGGCGAGACAGGGCGAAGACATCCAACGTCGAACCACGAACATCTACCGATGCCGTCACGGATAAAGGACGCGGTGCTGGGGAAGCCGCGCGACGTGCAGGACCCCCGCACGTACCACAGCATCGCCCTGGTCGCTCTGCTCGCGTGGGTGGGGCTGGGGGCGGACGGCCTGTCGTCTTCCGCGTACGGGCCGGACGAGGCGTTTCGGGCGCTGGGGGAGCACACGTACCTGGCGGTCGCGCTCGCGCTGGCGACCACGCTCACGGTGCTCGTCATCTCCGTCGCGTACTCGCAGATCATCCGGCGCTTCCCGTTCGGCGGCGGCGGGTACGTGGTCGCCAGCGAGCTGCTGGGGCCGCGCTTCGGCGTCGTGTCCGGCGCGGCGTTGCTGGTGGACTACGTGCTCACCATCTCGGTGTCCATCGCCAGCGGCGCGGACCAGGTGTTCAGCGTGCTGCCGGCCGCGTGGCATGCGTGGAAGCTGGC
>DASRQW010000195.1 GCA_035696245.1 Longimicrobiaceae bacterium
GGTGAGCTACGAGTTGCGGGGTGCACTCAACGGTCGTCAGGGTACTTACGAAATCTTCACGCGACCATCGGCCTCTGGTCGCACCGAGGTTATCGTACACCGCTTCTTCCACCCGGACTGAGTCATGAACTTTGATACCACGTTTCCGCACGAATATGACTGGGAAGTGCTACGAGAGTTGCCTCCCAACGCAACACCATTTTGCTTCTCTGGGGGTGGATCTCTGGCCGCTGGCTCGGGGAGCATCCTGAAGTGCGTCCCGACACGGGGAGCTGATTGGATTGCAATATTTTCCCCTGGACGCGATTATCGTAGAGCCGCGAATGGCATTTTTGCGACTTCCGATGCACAAAGTTGCTGCGTCGTTGCGAACGGAATCGCCTACTCTGGACAAGCTGGTGAACCTACTAGTTGGGCCCCACTAGGCATCTACCCTGTCGTTGAAGTAGTCGCTGCGCCGATTGCGAATCTAGTCTTGCTTATTACTCCCTGGAGCATTGGTGCCCTTAGTGGAGCTGAGCTCATCTGGACAACGAGGCGACTTGGGCTTGAAGGATTGAAGATCAATGAAATCGACGCTACCCAGATTCGGGGTGAGGCAGTTGTGGAGCAAGATGGAATCCCGTTCTCTATTCGGACCCACGACGGCGTATCGATCGGGGGATTCGGAGATCCTACGAGTAGCTAGTCTCTGGACATGTATCGGTTTGGTGGATCGACTTTGAGAGGGAGGACGTGGCGGTCTGTCAAGTAACAAACCGCAAAGTGCCACTACCTCATGGCGGAGCCCACCTAACTGACCACCGGAGACGCGGCACGGCGGGTATTAGCATCCGGAGGACGGCGATGAGGTGCTGTGGGAGAGGCGCTACACGAACACCCGCCGGTGTCGGTTCTACCGAAGCCGCGACGAACGTGAAGTACACGAAACCAGCGTCAGTTATACGGAGAGCAGAACGCTTCCGTATAGGTCGAGCGGGCGTGTGGTTTCCGCTCATCTACCGAATAGCTGACTGAAGCTGGGCTGAACTCGCGGGAGCGTTGGAAACAACGCATGCGTTTAGGGCGCCATCTGCGGATGGAGGGACGCGAGGTACGGAACTTGTAGCCGCTTTCGGCTCTTCCCATCCCACCGCAAGGAGCCGCCGATGCTGCACACCGTGAGCCACCCGCCGCAGGCCCGTTCGGGCGCGGCGGGGCAGGCGTTCGAGTTGAGCTGGGAGCTGTTCGGCGAGCTTTGCCGGGCGCTGGCGGTGCGGGTGGCGCGCGACTTCGACCCCGAGGTGGTGATCGGGATCGCGACGGCGGGGGTGCTGCCGGCGGCCACCATCGCCAGCATCCTGCAGGCGGACTTCTACGCGATGAAGATCTCGCGGCGGGAGCGCGGCGCGGTCGTCCGTGCGCGGCCGGAGGTGCTCTCCGCCACGCCGGTACAGGCGCGCGGCAAGCGGGTGCTGATCGTGGACGAGATCACGACGAGCGGCGACACGCTGCGCCTGGCGCTCGCGGCCGTGCGCGAGGTGGGGCCCGCGGAGGTGCGCACCGCCGCCAGCTTCACCAAGCCAGGCGGCTACCGGCCGGACTACCATGCGCTGGAGACGGAGGCGCTGGTCGTCTTCCCGTGGGACCGCCAGATCATCGAGGGCGACGAGCTGGTCACCCATCCCGCGTATCTGCACGTGCTCGCGGCGAACGACACGTAGGCCAGGAGCCGCGGAGGAGGATCGGGGGCTCTATCCCGGCATCGCCGCGCTGTATCCGCGGATGCAGCGCGGCGGATGGGAACTGGGTCAGTGGAAATGGACGGCCTGCGAGCAGGTCGTGTGGATGCCGCCCATCCTCGTGATGCTTCTGAGGGGCGACGCGCGACATCGACGGACATACGAAGGGCCGGCCTCCGCGCGTGGGAGCCGGCCCTTCGTCCATCTACCGAGCTGCTGAAGACGGCTCAGCCGCCCTTGGCCATCGAGTCGAGGAAGTCCTTGTTGGTCTTGGACTTCTTCATGTGCGTGAGGAGGAAGCCGATGGCCTCGGCCGGCGGCATGTCCGAGAGGAAGTTGCGCAGCAGGTACACGCGCGTGAGCTCCATCTCGGTGAGCAGCAGGTCCTCGCGGCGGGTGCCCGAGCGGTTGATGTCGATCGCCGGGAAGATGCGCTTGTCGGCGATGTGGCGGTCGAGGCCGACCTCCATGTTGCCGGTGCCCTTGAACTCCTCGAAGATCACCTCGTCCATGCGGCTGCCCGTGTCCACCAGCGCCGTGGCGACGATGGTGAGCGAGCCGCCCTCCTCGATGTTGCGGGCCGCGCCGAAGAAGCGCTTGGGCTTGTGCAGCGCGTGCGCGTCCACGCCGCCCGACAGGATCTTGCCGGAGTGCGGCACGGTGACGTTGTATGCACGGGCCAGGCGGGTGATGGAGTCCAGCAGGATCACCACGTCCTTGCCGTGCTCCACCAGGCGCTTGGCCTTCTCCAGCACCATCTCGGCGACCTGCGTGTGCCGGTCCGCCGGCTCGTCGAAGGTGGACGAGATCACCTCGGCGCGCACGTTCTCCTGCATGTCGGTCACCTCTTCGGGCCGCTCGTCGATGAGCAGCACGATCAGGTGCACCTCCGGATGGTTCTCGGTGATGGCGTTGGCCATCTTCTGCATCAGGATCGTCTTGCCGGCCTTGGGCGGCGCCACGATCAGGCCGCGCTGGCCCTTGCCGAGCGGCGCCACCAGGTCCATCACCCGCATGGAGATGTCGCCCGAGCCCACCTCCAGGTGGATGCGCTGGTCCGGGTAGCGGGGGCGCAGGTTGTCGAAGGCGATGCGGTGCTTGGCCTTCTCCGGCTCGTCGCCGTTGACGCGCTCCACCTTGAGCAGCGCCAGGTAACGCTCGCCTTCCTTGGGCGGGCGCACCTGGCCCAGCACGGTGTCGCCGGTGCGCAGGTCGAACCGCTTGATCTGGCTGGGCGAGACGTAGATGTCGTCGGGCCCGTACAGGTAGTTCCAGTCCTGCGAGCGGAGGAAGCCGTAGCCCTCGGGGAGGACTTCGAGCACGCCCTCGCCGCGCAGCACGACGTCCGAGTCGAGCAGGTTCTGCTCGATCCGGTAGATCAGGTCCTGCTTGCGCAATCCCGAGTAGTTGGAGATGTTCAGCCCTTCGGCCATCTCGTGCAGCTCGGCGATGCTCTTGGATTTGATCGCAGTGATGTCCACGACGTGCTCCGAATGGGTCAACGCGTGCGGCGGCCGGAGTCGCTGGCTCGGCCGTTCGCGTTCCATGTGCTGTAGTGAAGGGGCGGAGATGCCAGAGGCAGGAGGCGCGGAGCGCCCGGGGACCGGGTGGCAGACATTTTGGGGTCTATGCGGCACAACCTAACGCCCGCCTGGGGCGGGGTCAAGAGCGCCGCGAGGCCCCTTCCCGAGCTGTTCTCCACGCTGCGCCTGGTACGCATCCACGACCTGGAAGTCTTGCAGGGAACGCTCCACCCGGGCCTGAACGCGGCCGATCCCGCGGTCGGTGCTTCGCTCGCGGACTGGGCGGGGCCGCGCTACGACCGCACATCCTCCGACGGCGACGAGGTCACGCTGGTCCGCCGCGCCGTGCCGCGCCCGCGGGAGCGCTGGTGGCTGCACGGGCTGCTCTTCGCGCTCACGCTCCTCGCCACCACCTTCACCGGCGCGCTGATCGCCGGCTGGAACCCGCAGGTGCGCGAGGTGCCGCTGGGCTTCACGACCCTGGACTGGCCCGTCGCCATCTCCGCCGCGGACCTGGCGCCGGGGCTGTGGTTCTCGCTGCCGCTGCTGGCGATCCTCTTCGCGCACGAGATGGGGCACTACCTCACGGCGCTGCGCCACGCGATGAGCGTGTCTCCGCCGTACTTCGTGCCCGCGCCGTACTTCGTGAACCCCATCGGCACGTTCGGGGCGTTCATCCGGCTGCGGTCGCCCATGGTGAACCGCGCGGTGCTGCTGGACGTGGGTGCGGGCGGGCCGCTGGCCAGCTTCGTCCTGAGCATCCCCGCGCTCGCGGCCGGTCTGTGGATGAGCACCGCGCATCCCCTCCCGCCCGGCCACCGCGGCGCCGCGTTCTACGTGATGTACGCCGGCCAGCCGATGGGGCAGCTCCAGCCGTCCCTCCTCTTCCAGCTCCTCGCGCACCTCACGAGCTCCGCGCACGGGGCGGTGTTCCTGCACCCGCTGGCGGTCGCGGGGTGGTTCGGGCTGTTCATGACGGCCATGAACCTTCTGCCGGCAGGGCAGCTGGACGGCGGCCACGTCACCTCCGCCCTCTTCGGCGCGCGGCAGCGGTACGTCGGGTTCGCGGCGCTGGCGATCATGGCGGCGGCGGGCACGGTCTGGAGCGGCTGGTGGGTCTGGGCGGCGCTCATCCTCGTCGTGGGCCGCGGCTCCGTGGTGCATCCGCGCGTGTTCGATCCCGAGTTCCCGCTCACGGGCGCGCGCCGGTGGGTCGCGTGGGCGTGCATCGCCATCTTCGTCCTCACCTTCGTCCCGAAGCCGTTCTGACCACCGGCCCGCTTCCCGCCGCCGCCCTCGAGAAGAGACACCGCGAGCCGCCCGCCTGTTGGGTTCGTCGCATCGACCGACCCACCGCCACACGTCGCCGCTCGCGCATCGGCGGTTAACGGCGGGGTGAACGGGAGATGCGTATCCAACGGCCCATCTTCTCGAAATTCTCGATAGATGTGCATCTACCTCATCCACATCCATCCTCTTCCTCTGATCCACGTCGTCCCGATCTGCGGATGAGCCGTGGATGCGTGGCGGACGGGATGCGGCGGGTGATCGATGGACCTGGGCGGATGCGTGCGGACGGCTCGCCGCCAAGCGGCGGGAGCGTTCGCGCGGCTTGACATGGGCGGGCGTGGCGGGGATGTTACGCGGGATGGTCCGGCGGTGGCAGGGCTCACCGGCACGCGGGAGGCACGGGCATGGGACGCCACAATCGCGAGGGACGGGGCGAAGACCAGCGCGGGCGCACGTACACCGTGGCGTACCCGCCGGACTGGCTGCGCCAGGTGAAGGTCACGCGCGGCCTGGGCACGGGCCGCCAGAGCACCAAGACGCTGCTGCGCAACGGCGACCTGCCTGCGCAGGAGCCCGGCCCCCGCGTACGCACGCGCGTGCGCTCGGAAGAGCTGGGAATCGACTTCGAGGTGGCGCTCGAGGACGTGCGCGGGGTGGTGCGCCGCGTGATCGTGGAGACGGTGGTGCCCGCCGGCGCCGACGCGGGCGAGACCATCGTGTTCTCCATCTGCCGTACCCTCGACGACGCTCCCGCCGACGACTGACCTGCCGCGGACCGCCGCCCCGGCGCGCCGCCTCGCCCCTTCCCACCCGCTTCATGCTGCTCCTTCTCGCCGCCGCCGGAAGCTCCGGACCGCTCCCGGACCCGCGCGTCATCTTCTTCGTGAACCTGGTGGTGGTGGTGAGCGTGGTGGTGTTCGCCGTGGGCGTCTTCGCGGCGCTGCTGCGGCGCACGTACCAGCGCCGGGTGGAAGAGGAGAAGCTGGCGGCCATCGGCACGGCGACCGCGCGCATCCTGCACCAGATCAAGAACCCGCTGCAGACCATCGTCCTCCATGCGGACCTGCTGCTGGACCGCGCCATCGTGGAGGACCCGGCCAGCCGGCAGGACGTGTGCGACGCCATCGTGGGCGAGTCGCAGCGCCTGGTGGCGATGCTGGACGAGCTCTCGGTCTACGCGTCCGGCTCGCGGCGCGCGCTGTCGCGGCAGCCGCTGGCGCTGCACGACCTTGTCCGGCAGGTGGCGGGGAACGAGACCCGCGAGGCGGCGGGCACGGGCCTGCGCGTGGACGGAACCGGGATCCGCGAGGCGGTCGTGTACGGCGACGCGTACTACCTGCACCAGGTGCTGGACAACCTGGTCCGCAACGCGCGCGAGGCCATGGAGGGGCAGGACGACCGCCGCCTGCGCCTGGGCGTGGACCGCGTGGGCGCCATGGCCGCCGTGACGGTGGCCGACAACGGGCCGGGGATCGCTCCCGACAAGGCGGAGCGCATCTTCCAGCCCTTCGTATCGACCAAGGGGAAGGGGATGGGGCTGGGACTGGCGATCTGCAAGGAGATCGTGGAGGGGCACGCGGGGCGCCTGGAGGTGCAGTCGCGCGAGGGCGAGGGCACGTCGTTCACCATTCTGCTGCCGCTGTACGGCGAGGGCACGGTGGCCGGCGCGCTGGCCGCGGGCGACGGCGAGGCCGCATGGACCTGAACGGCGTCTTCGCCCCCGCCACCACGCCGTTCGACCCGGTGACGGGAGATGCGGACGTGATCGCCATGCGGGCCAACGTGCGCGCCTGGCTCTCCGCACCGCTCGCCGGCATCGTCCTCTTCGGCTCTACCGGCGAGGGGCTGCTGGTGGACGACGACGAGCGGGCGGCACTGCTGGAGGGCACACGCGAGCTGGTGGACGGCGGCCGGCTGCTCCTGGCCGGAACGGGCGCGGAGTCCACGCGCGCGACGATCCGCCTCTCGCGCGAGGCGGCGAGGCACGGGGCGGACGCGGTGCTCGTGCAGCCGCCGTCGTACTACCGCCCGGCGATGACGGCGGAGGCGCTGCGCGACCACTTCACGGCGGTGGCGGACGCGTCGCCGGTGCCCGTCATCCTCTACCAGGTGCCGCCGCAGTACACGGGGATCGAGCTTCAGGCCGGCCTCGTGGGCGAGCTGGCGAAGCACGACAACATCGCCGGCATCAAGGACTCTTCCGGCGACCTGAAGACGCTGGGCGCGCTGGTGGACGCGTGTGGGAGCCGGTGCGCGGTGCTCGCGGGCAGCGGCGCGGTCTTCTACGGCGCGCTGGAGACGGGGGCGCGCGGCGGCGTCCTGGCCGTCTCCCTGCTCGCGGCGGTGGAGTGCGCTGACATCCACCGGCTGTTCCGCGCGGGGGAGTTCGGCGCGGCGGGGAGGATCCAGGAGCGCGTGGCGCCGCTGCACCGCGCGGTGGTGGGCGGGATGGGCGTGGCGGGCGTGAAGGCGGCGATGGACGCCCTGGGGCTGCGCGGCGGGGCGCCCCGGCCGCCGCTCAAGCCCCTTCGCGCGAAGGAGATGGAGGCGGTGAGGACCGCGCTGGACGCGGCGTTGCTCGCGCCACGCCGCTCCGCTAGCTTGTCGCCCTCTTCGTGACCCCGCGACCCACGCCAACCGAGCCCGCGTCCATGTCCGAATACGGGAACCTGCTGATCGAGGTCGAAGACGGCATCGCCACCGTCTCCGTGAACCGCCCCGACAAGCTCAACGCGCTGAACGACCAGACCATCCGCGAGCTCGGGCGCATGGCCGACGAGGTCGCGGCGCGCGGCGACGTGCGCGGCGTGATCCTCACCGGCGTGGGCGAGAAGGCGTTCGTGGCGGGCGCGGACATCGCGGAGCTGGCGAAGATGGGCTCCATCGACGGCGTGGAGGTCAGCCGCATGGGGCAGCGCGCCTTCCGCGCGCTGGAGCTGTCGCGCAAGCCGGTGCTGGCCGCGGTGAACGGCTTCGCGCTGGGCGGGGGATGCGAGCTCGCGCTCGCCTGCCACCTCCGTATCGCGAGCGAGAACGCGAAGTTCGGGTTGCCCGAGGTGAAGCTGGGCATCATCCCCGGCTACGGCGGCACGCTGCGCCTGCCGCGCATCGTGGGCAAGGGCCGCGCGCTGGAGCTGATGCTCACCGGCGGCATGATCGACGCGGCCGAGGCGTACCGCATCGGCCTGGTCAACAAGGTCGTCCCGCAGGCCGAGCTGGCCGGCGCCGCCCGCGCGCTGATGCAGACCATCCTGGGCAACGGACCCATCGCCCTGGGCCTCGCCATCGAGTGCGCCACGCGCGGGATGGAGATGTCGGTAGACGACGGCCTGGCGCTGGAGAGCAACCTCTTCGGCCTGCTCGCCAGCACCGCCGACATGCGCGAGGGGATGACGGCGTTCCTGGAGAAGCGGAAGGCCGCGTTCACCGGCAAGTAGGCCCATCGACGGGCGCGCTCCGCCCATCGGGGCGCCCATCCCTTCCCCCGCATCGCACGATCCCGAACGCGCTACCGCAGCCCGGCCGGCGCAGCAGACGGAGATTCCCCATGCCCTCGTCCGTGTCTTCCCCAACCGCGTACAAGCTCAAGCTCACGTCCCCCATCGGCACGCTGCTGGCGGAGCACGACGGCGAGCGCGTGACCGGGCTGCATCTCCCGAAGCCGGGCACGCACCAGAAGCACCCGTTCGCCGCCGAGCCCTCGCGCGACGACGCGCTGGGGTGGGCGCTGTCCGAGCAGCTGCGCGACTACTTCCGTGGGCGGCGCAGGGAGTTCGACCTGCCGCTCAGCCTGGCGGGCACGGAGTTCCAGCAGCGCGTGTGGGCCGCGCTGTCGGAGATTCCGTACGGCGAGACACGGTCGTACTCCGACATCGCCGCGATGGTCGGCATCCCGAAGGCGCCCCGTGCGGTGGGGCAGGCGAACTCGCGCAACCCGGTGCCCATCATCGTGCCGTGCCACCGCGTGCTCGCGTCGGGCAACCGGCTGGGCGGCTACATGGGCAGTGGCCCGGACGGCCCCGGCGCCGAGCTGAAGCGCTGGTTTCTCCGCCACGAGGGCGTCGCCGGGTGGTGATCCGCCGCGTTCCATCCCCCGCCGCGCATCTCACGTCCACGGCGGTTGCGGGAGATGCGGATCCGCCGATGCCGCGCATCTCCCGTGCATCTGTATCCAATTCGTCCGGGGCAGTCTCGCGTCCGCGCGTCCGCGCCTGCGCGCGCCCTCGCATGGGCGCGGCCTGACGCCCGCGCGTCAGGCCGAAGCCGCGGTCCTCGTGTACGTCTCCCGCCTCCGCCTCCGCAACTACCGCAACTTCGCGGACCAGGAAGTCGAGCTGCCGCCCCAGGGCGTCGCCATCATCGGCGACAACGGGCAGGGCAAGACGAACCTGCTGGAATCGATCTACTACCTGGAGATCTTCCGCTCCTTCCGCGGCGCGCCCGACGACCAGCTCGTGCGCTTCGGCGAGGAGGTGTTCCGCGTGGAGGGCACCCTGCGCGACCCCGACGGCCGCGAGAAGGAGATCGCCGCCGCGTACGAGCGCCGCCGCCGCAAGAAGAAGGTCACGGTCAACGGCAACGAGCCCGAGCGCCTGGCCGACGCGCTGGGCGGCGTGGGCGCGGTGATCTTCTCGCCGTCGGACGTGGAGATCGTGGCGGGCGGGCCGGGGGAGCGGCGGCGATTCATCGACATCGTCCTCTCCCTGGCCGAGCCGGGCTACGTAGCCGCGCTCCAGCGCTACCGCCAGGCGCTCTTCCAGCGGAACACCCTGCTGCGGCAGGGCGCCGCGCCCGCGCTGGTCTCCGCCTGGAACGAAGGGCTGATCGCGAGCGGAAGCCGCGTCGTGGCCGCCCGTGCGGGCTGGGTCGCCGAGCGCGCCGCGGGCTTCGCCGCGCACTACGCCCGCGTGGCCGGCGGGCAGCCCGGCAGCATCGGCTTCGACCCGTCGATCGGGGGATGGGAAGGCGAGACGCCGTCCGCGGCCGACGTGGCGGATGCCTTCCGCGCCGCGCTGGAGCGCTCGGCCGAGCGCGAGCAGCGGCGCGGGATGACGCTCGTGGGCCCGCATCGCGACGACCTGACGTTCGCGGTGGAGGCGCCGGACGGCTCCTCGCTCGACGTCCGCACGTACGGCTCTGGCGGGCAGCAGCGCACCGCCGCGATCGCCGCGCGCATGGTGGAGGCGGAGACGATCCGCGAGACGCGCGGCCGCGAGTCCGTGATCCTGCTCGACGACGTGTTCGCCGAGCTGGACCCCGGCCGCAGCGAGCGCATCGTGGAGTGGATCGACAGCGCCGAGGGCGGCCAGGTCATCCTCACCTCCCCCAAGCCCAGCGACTTCCAGATCCACGGCCACTCCCTCCCCCGCTGGCGCATGTCCGCCGGCGTGCTTCGGGAGATGTAGGGCAGGGGCGCGTTCACGCGACCTGCTTCAGCTCGTCGGCCCCCACAGGCTACCGAAAACCGCTGGCCACACGAGACGTACGCCGACGCTCTCGCACACGCTCAGCCACCGCAGATCCCGCGGAGGGCGTTCAACCACTAGCACTCCGTCGACGCCCGCCGTTGGTTTCGCGAGCATTGCCCGGTAGTGAATGAGCTGGCCGAGCCCAAGCCGGAGCTGCCGTTCTTCGTTCTGGTTCGTGAGACTCTTCACTTCCGCGACGACTCTGCGGCCCGCATGTTCCCACCCGAGGTCGAATTCCGGTTCTCCGGCCGCTGGAGAACGCGGTTCAAGGCCGCGGGCGCGGAGCTCTGCAGCGAGTGCGTTCTGAGTTATGGCATGACCCTTCAACCCACGTTCGACGACCGACGGGTCCACTGGGAACAGGTTGATCTCGGTTCGGGAAGCTGCTTCGTCCGCCGCTTGATACGGCCGGCCGAGCGGGGAAGGCTGATAGGTGGTCGGTCGTGGTTCCCGAACTGCTCTTTTCGCTACCGGTGTGCTCGTCCCGGCGCCGATTGCGTATACCACCTCTTTCGACACGCCGGCCGCCTCCGCGAGGGAAGGGAACAGCCGAACAAACTCGTCAGGGACTTTGAAGAGGTAGCCCTGTGAGGGGCGGGGGGGGCGCTTGTGAGAGAGTGCGAAAGGGAAGAAGATGGCTCCCTTCTGCTCCGCCTTCAACCGCGCGGTGAGTTCCTGGAGCGCCGCCGCTTCTCGCCGTACGTCAGCCAGCGTCACCAGCGTGTCGAGCTGCGTGAATTCGCGTAAGCCACGTACCCACCCCGGCCGCATGTGTGGGGTGATCTTCGCGTTCCGTGCCGATGTACCTCTCGCCGCCCACTGTACCTCTTCCTCTCGAACGTTTCCATCCACCCGTGAAACGCCGACGATGGCGCTGCGCGGCTTGTGATAGTGGAAGACCGTGTCTCCTGACGAGAGCGCGTTGATGAGCGAATAACTCCAGAACGGCTTTCCCGTTTCGTTCGTCTGTGGCGCATGAAGGTCGGCACCCAAGTCTTTCCGATCTGTCACCTCTAACCAGAAGCTCTTAGACATACGATAGAGTGTGTGGTCCGAGGGTCACTGGCATTCTGCTTGTCACTCGGACCAGCAGCGGGAATTGTTGCGCAGGCGACGTATAATGTGCGCTTGCGGGGGCCAGCCCGCCATCATCCCGAGGGCCCGTGTAGCTTCCCTGTTCCGCTGGGAAATGGCGGCTGGGAAGTGGCAGCAATGGTGGCGGGGTCCTCGAGACGTAGGCTCGTCTGTCCTTTGTCCGTTCCTCCCCGCCGCTCACCCTTCCGCGTCCCTCCGATGCGACTCGTCACCTGGAACTGCTGCCGCGGGAAGATCGCGGCCAAGGCTCCGCACGCGTTCGCGCTCGCGCCGGACGTGCTCGTGATGCCGGAGTGTGCGAAGCCCGCGCCGGACGATTCGCGATGGCTCTGGATGGGCGAGAACCCGAACCAGGGGCTCGGCGTGTGGGCGCGGGAAGGCATCGCTCTGCGCCCGTTCCCCGAAGCGCCGGACGTGCCGCGGTTCGCATTTCCGGTGGAGGTCGGCGGGCCGGAGCCCTTCTTCCTGCTCGCCATCTGGAGCCTGGCGGACAAGCCTCACCCGTACGTGAAGGCGGTGATCCGCGCCGTGGAGTCGTACGCCGACGTGATCGCGTCCCGCCCGTCCGTCGTGATGGGCGACTTCAACTCGAACGCCATCTGGAACCGGAAGACGCCCGGGTCGCGAGATCACGGCTACCTCGTCTCCCTGCTGGCCGAGCTGGGACTGGTCAGCGCGTATCATCGGTTCACGGACGAGGCGCAGGGAGCGGAGACGCAGCCCACGTTCTACCTCACGTGGAACCGCCTGCTGCCGCTCCACATCGACTACTGCTTCCTTCCCCGGGAGTGGGCGGCGCGGCTCACCGGCGTGCGGGTGGGCGGCTACGACGACTGGTGCACCGTGAGCGATCATCGACCGCTCGTCGTGGACGTGGGCCCTGGCGGCGGCGATGAGCGGGTCGCGGGAGATGCGCATCCGCCGGCGCTGCCAGAGGGCCGTACGGGCTGAAATAATTCGCCCGCGCGTACGCGTGCACACGTGCGTGTATGCGTGCGCACGCGAACATCGCCCGAAACGTGGTCGCTCGCGTGCGCGCGTGCTATATTCCGGTTTTGGTCCTGCTCCGCCCCTCATCCCGCCGGAACCCCGCACCCTTGGCCCATCCCCGCCGCCCGTCCGCCAAGCCCGGCCAGCCGCAGGCCGTGGGCGACCTCGTGTCGCGCTACCTGGAGCGCGCCGGCATCGCCACCAAGGTCGAGGCCGCGTCGTCGCTGGCCGAGTGGAGCGAGCGCGTGGGTCCCGCCATCGCCGCTGTCACCCAGCCGCTGCGCGTGTCCGAGGGCACCCTCTTCGTGGGCGTCTCCACCAGCGCGTGGCTCATGGAGCTGAACCTGATGAAGGGCGACCTGATGCGGCACCTGAACGCCGGCAAGGGCGACGGCCGCATCAGGCAGCTCGTCTTCGTGATGATGGGCGAGCCGGACCCCGCTCCGGCGGGCGGGCACGGCAGCAGATACCGCTGAAAACCCGAACATTCCGCGCGCGCCGGTGTATCAGTCCGCGTAGCACTCAACCCGCAAACCAGACGAACTGAGCGTATGGCGACGAACAACGGAGCCGACGAATACAATGCCGGGCAGATCCAGGTCCTCAAGGGCCTGGAGGCGGTCCGCAAGCGGCCGGGCATGTACATCGGCTCCACCGGCCCGCGCGGGCTGCACCACCTGGTGTACGAGGTGGTGGACAACTCCATCGACGAGGCGCTGGCCGGCTTCGCCGACAGCGTGGACGTCACCATCCACGCCGACAACTCCATCACCGTGGTGGACAACGGCCGCGGCATCCCCGTGGACATGCACCCCACCGAGAAGGTCCCGGCGGTGGAGCTCGCCCTCACGGTGCTGCACGCCGGCGGCAAGTTCGAGAACCAGGAAGGCGGCTCGTACAAGGTCTCCGGCGGCCTGCACGGCGTGGGCGTGAGCGTCGTGAACGCGCTCTCGGAGTGGACGCGCGTGACCGTGCGCCGCGAGGGCAAGGTCTACGAGATCGCCTTCTCGCGCGGCGACAAGACGCACGACCTGAAGATGACGGGTACCACGCTGCAGCGCGGGACCATCGTCTCGTTCAAGCCCGACCCGCAGATCTTCGAAGAGACCACCTACTCGTTCGACACGCTTTCCAACCGGCTGCGCGAGCTGGCCTTCCTCAACAAGGGCGTGCGCATCACCCTCACCGACGAGCGGCCGGTGGCCGAGGGCGGCGAGGTGCGGCGCGACGACTACCACTACGAGGGCGGCCTCCGCGAGTTCGTGGACCACCTGCGCGGCACCCGCAAGCCGCTGCACCCGGACGTGATCTACATCGAGGCGTCGCGCCCCGAGGCCGAGATCGAGATCGCCATGCAGTACGACGACGGGTACAACGAGAACACGTTCACCTTCGTCAACAACATCAACACCCACGAGGGCGGAACGCACCTCACCGGCTTCAAGTCGGCGCTCACCCGCTCGATCAACGACTACGCCCGCAAGGCGGGGCTCTTCAAGAAGGGCGGGATGGACGCCCTCTCCGGCGATGACACGCGCGAAGGTCTCACCTGCGTGCTCTCCGTGAAGGTGAAGGAGCCGCAGTTCGAGGGGCAGACGAAGACCAAGCTGGGGAACAGCGAGGTGAAGGGCGCGGTGGAGAGCGTGGTCGCGGAGAAGCTGGGCGAGTTCCTCGAGGAGAACCCCTCCGTCGCCCGCGCGATCATCGAGAAGGCGGTGTCGGCGGCGCGCGCGCGCGAGGCGGCCCGCAAGGCGCGGGACCTGACCCGGAAGAAGAGCGCGCTGGAGACCGGCGTCCTCCCCGGCAAGCTCGCCGACTGCTCGATGAACAACCCGGAAGCCTCCGAGATCTACATCGTGGAGGGCGACTCCGCCGGCGGCTCCGCCAAGCAGGGGCGCGACCGCGCCTACCAGGCGATCCTCCCGCTCAAGGGGAAGATCCTGAACGTGGAGCGGGCCCGCTTCGACAAGATCCTCTCGAACGACGAGATCCGCGCCATCATCACCGCCATCGGCACGGGCATCGGCGACGACGAGTTCGACGTGAAGAACGCCCGCTACCACAAGATCATCCTGATGACCGACGCCGACGTGGACGGCGCGCACATCCGGACGCTGCTCCTCACCTTCTTCTTCCGCCAGATGCGGCAGCTCATCGAGGAGGGGATGATCTACATCGCGCAGCCGCCCCTCTACCGCGTCGGGAAGGGGAAGCAGGAGTACTACGCCTACTCCGACCCGGAGCGCGACGAGATCCTCGGCCGCCTCAAGGGGGGCGACGGGGACGGGAAGGGGATCCACGTGCAGCGC